>CAZUPX010001147.1:0-3390 GCA_964622155.1 uncultured Planctomycetaceae bacterium
ATCGTCGCGGTCCTGCTGTTTGCAATCTTTTCTCAAACGCTCACATTGCCGCCGTCGTCAGCGGCCGAACTGGTCTTTCCCCGCGAGGCATGGATCACCAAACAGCCGGCCGAATCTGGGCTCGACGCGCGCCGACTGGAGGAATTCAGCCGCTACGTCGGCGGATTCGGCTGCGTCGTGCGGCACGGATATCTGGCATACGGCTGGGGGCAGGTCGACCGTCGCAAGGACGTGGCCTCGTGCTGCAAGCCCTGGTTCACGCACTTTCTGTTCGAGGCGCTCGAGCAGAAAAAAATCAACAGTGTCGATGACCCGATCGCGCCGCTCGAACCGCGGCTGTCGGCGCTCAATGCCGAGCTAGGCCACAAAGACCGCCAGATCACCTGGCGGCACCTGGCCAATCAGGTCTCGTGCTACGGGGTGCGCGAGCGGCCGGGCGAGGCGTACGACTACAGCGACTTCAACATGGCCCTGCTCTTCGACACGCTGTTTTACGGCGTGTACCATTCGACGCCCGATCGAACAACCACCGATGTGTTGCGGCCAAGGCTGACCGATGTGCTCGAGTGCCAGGACGAACCGCGATTCGACGCCCGTGGACGCCTGGCAATCTCGCCCCGCGACTTTTGCCGCTTTGGCTTGCTCTACCTGCACGGCGGCAATTGGAACGGCCGGCAATTGCTCAGCCCCGAGCACGTCCGCACGATCGTTGGCAGCCCACTGCCAAACTCGACCCCGCGCACGGCAGGTGAAACAGCCGAAATGATCGCCGCTCAGCGGTCGCTGGGGGGCGGAAGCAATCAGACCGACCACCTGGGCAGTTATAGCTGGGCCTGGTGGACCAACGGCGTCGACCGCGACGGCCGTCGACACTGGCCGTCGGCCCCCAGCGAAACGTTTGCCGCCCTGGGGAACTTTGGAAAGCGGGCGCTGGTTGTCGTGCCGTCGCTGGATATGATTGTCAGTTGGAATGACTCGCAGGTCGTCACGCGCGACATGGAAGACCACGCCTTGGGTCTGCTGATCAAGGCCGCCTCGGAGAAGTAGAATGTCGAGTGAAGCGCTGAGGTCGCCCGACGTGCAAGACGCTGATCCAATTTTCAATCGTTACCTGGCCAAGACGCCAACATCGCGGACGCTTTACGAGCGCGCCGTCGAGATCTTTCCGGGCGGCGTCACCCACGACACGCGTTACCTTCAGCCCTACCCTCTATACATCAAACGAGCCCACGGCTCGCACAAAGTCGACGTCGACGGCAACCAATATGTCGACTACATCGGCGGCCACGGAGCGCTGTTGTTGGGTCATAACGATCCGTTCGTGATCGAGGCCGTGCAGGAGCAACTGGCCAAGGGAACTCATTTCGGCGCCGGCCACGAGATCGAGGTGCTGTGGGGCGAGCAGGTCAAGAAGATGGTCCCCTGCGCCGAGAAGGCGCGGTTTGTCGGCTCGGGCACCGAGGCCACGCTGCTGGCCATCCGCGTCGCACGCGCGTTTACCGAGAAGCCAAAGATCATCCGCCTGGCCGGGCACTTTCACGGCTGGCACGACCAGGTGGCTTTTGGCGTCTCGTCGCACTTCGACGGCTCGCCGCCTCCGGGCGTGTTGCCCGAGGTGGCCACGAGCGCGTTGGTTTGTCCGCCCAACGATGTTGCCGCTCTTGCGCAACTGCTCGACGAGCACGCAGACGTGGCTGCGGTGATCTTTGAGCCAACCGGAGCCACGTTTGGATTGGTTCCGCTGGTTGAGGGTTACTTGTCCAAAATACGAGAGTTGACGACTCGCAAGAACGTGCTGTTGATCTTCGACGAGGTGATCACGGGATTCCGCGTGTCGACCGGCGGCGCGCAACAACATTATGGCGTAACGCCCGACCTGGCCACTTTTGCCAAGATTGTCGCCGGCGGATTTCCCGGCGGGGCCGTGGCCGGGCGAAAAGACATCATGGACACGATGACTCTGCGCAGCGACCGCCAGTGGAACCTCACCAAGCGCGTGCCGCACCAGGGCACGTTCAACGCCAACCCGATCACCGCCGCCGCCGGCCTGGCCACGCTCAAGCTGATCGCCGAAGGGGGAATTGTCGAGCGGGCCAATCGCATGGCCGAGCTGTTGCGCACGCGGTTGAACGAAGTCATTGAAGACATGGACTCCAATTGGGTCGCCTACGGCGAGTTCTCGGGCTTCCACTTGTTCACCAACCCGCAGAACCGCCAGGTGACGCGAGACGACATTTACACCGGACGAGTCAGCGTCGAGGAGCTCAAGGGCTCGGCGGCGCCGGGTGTGATTCATCGGCTGCGGTGCGGACTGATCGTGGGCGGCGCTGACATTTTTCCCTGGCCCGGCGGCTGCGTCTCGGCGGTCCACAGTGAGGACGATATTGAGCTTACTGCCGAGGCACTGCGGCAGGGTCTGGAATGGATGCAGGCAGGGAACTGACTCTCTCCCTTCTCCCCTGGGGGACTTCGGTGAGCTCAGTCGAACCGGAGAAGGGTCGGGGATGAGGGGGCGCGCGGCGCTGAAAATCTTGGTTGCCAACTGCATGCCCGCGGAGCGCGGGCATGCCACCCAGCGACCAAGTCTACGAGGGGGAGAGTGAATCTATTGCCGCCCTTCGAGTGTGCGCTCCAGTTCGATTACGCGCCCGAGGTCAATGCCCTCGGGCTTGTGCGCTAGCAGCCACTCGACGTCTTCGAGTGCGCCGGCTCGCTCTTGCAGGCGGTATCGCACAATTGCTCGCAGCCAGCGGTGGCGGGCCGAGGTGGGCTCGATCGACAGGATGGCGTTCAAATAGCGATGCAGATTCTTGGGGTCGGACTCGGAGACGTTGAGCAGGTTGTGCAGCATTCGCGTGATGATCGCCCGCTTGGTGCTGGGCGTAAGGTCGTCGTCGGTCAGATCGCGCTCGGTGGCTTCCTTGACGCGGCGATTGACCTCGTCACGGGTTAGGACTTTGGCGGCGTCGTAGACGTCAATCACCTGCGAGGTGCCGTCGGCCGCCAGATGCTGCACGACGAAATGACCCGGCAGCGACAGCCCCACGACGTTCAGCCCAATCCGCCGCGCCAATTCGAGATACACAACCGAAAGCGTGATTGGCAGCCCTTCGCGGTCGTCGAGCACTTCGTTCAGATAGCTGTTGGCGCGATTGTAATAGTCACCGCGGCTGCCATGAAATCCGTTTTCCTCGAATAAATACTTCCGCAGGATCTCCAACTTTGCCGGCTGGCTTACCACCGGCGACAATCGACCGGCCAGCTCGCGAGCCATCCGGTCAACATCCTCGCAATAGGTGTCCACGTCGACTTCATCGTTGTCGAGTCGGGCCACCAGCAAGCCCGCGCGAACCAAATCAATCCGGTCCTCGGGCTGGGCCAGGACTCGGT
>CAZUPX010001148.1:0-2640 GCA_964622155.1 uncultured Planctomycetaceae bacterium
GCGTGATTCCCAGCTCGGCAAACGCCTGCAATCCGGCCGAAAGCTGCCCCTTGCCGCCGTCGATCAACAGCAAATCGGGAAATATCTGCGCGTCGTCCTGCAATCGCTGATAGCGGCGGGCGATCACCTCGCGCAGGCTGGCATAGTCGTCAATGCCGCGCACCTCGCGAATCTTGAAGCGCCGGTAGTTGGGCTTGAACGGCAATCCGTCGATGAACTGCACCAGGCTGGCCACCGTCTCGTCGCCCCCCAGATGCGCAATGTCGACGCCCTCGATCGTTCGCGGCGGCGCGGCCAGCTTGAGCACCTTTTGCAATCCTGCCAGGCCCCTCTTGGGGTCGACGAAGAAAACCTCGGGCTGCACATGGGTTTCCAGCTCGCCCCGTTCGTCCAGAGTTTCAAGCATGTGGATTTCATCGCGCAAGCGGGCGGCCTTTTCGAATTGCAAAGCGGCGGCCGCCGCGCGCATCTCGTCTTTCATCTCGCCCAGCAGTTTCTGCTTGTTCCCCTCCAGAAACATCCGCAGCCGGTGAATGTCGCGGCGATAGTCCTCCTTCGAAATCCGCAAGTTGCACGGCGCCGAGCACTGACCGATCGAAGCCAGCAGACAAGGCCGATACCAGCGCCACTTTTCTTCATCCTCTTCGATATCCAGCGAGCAGGTGCGAAATTTGAATATCTTCTGCAGCACCTGCATGGCACCCCGCAAGCTACCGGCGCCGGCGAAAGGACCGTACAGCTTCGCGCCGTGCTCGCGCGGCTTGCGCGTGAACTCGACACGCGGAAAATCCTCGCGCGTCGTAATCTCGAGATAAGGAAACGTCTTGTCGTCCTTCAGGTCCTGATTAAACTTGGGCTGCACGTCCTTGATCAGCCGTGCCTCCACCAGCAACGCGTCGACCTCGCTCTCCGAGGCGATAAAATCCAGGTCGGCGATCTCGCGGCATAGCTCGGCCGTACGGCGGTCTTCGGCCGCGGCCTTGAGAAAATAGCTGCCCACGCGGGCACGCAGGTTCTTGGCCTTGCCGACGTAGATCACACGCCCCGCCGAATCCTTCATCAGGTACACCCCCGGAGATTGCGGCAGCTCGCGCGCCTTGGCCGCCGCCGCGCGCAGGCCAGTCGAGTCTTCGCCGCCGACCGCTTCAGTTTCAGCGGCGCTGTGGGGCGCAACCAGCGGATCGGGCTCGTCGGGTGCTTCGTCGGACATCACAGCACAAGCCCCAAGGGACAGACAACCGCCATTGCGGAATCTCACGCACGGGCGCTATTTCATTGTAGCCTGCCAGGCGGCTGAATCGCGGCGACAGCTAGCCCCTGGCTGGCGCTCGTCGCTATTGCGAAAAAGCCGTCAGGTCGCGTGCCAAATCGGTCAGCAATTGGCCGTGCTCGTTCTTGGTAACGTTGAGATCGGCGATCAACTCGGCTGGTTCGTATGTGAACATGTAGTACTTGACCTTGGGCTCCGTGCCCGAGGGACGCACGGCAACGTACGTCCCCTCGCGATCCAAATCGAGCATCACCATGTCGCCGCGCGGACCGTTGAACGGTCGCGGCGTCTGACCCGGCGCGCGCTCAAAGAGGCCCAGGTAGTCACGTACGCGCGTGACCGCAAGTCCGGCCAACCGCGGCGGCGCGTCGTCGCGAAACCGTGCCATCAGCGCGGCCATCTGATGCATGCCTTGCGAGCCCGGCATGGCTACGGAAATCTGCGATTCACCGTGGTAACCAAACTGCCAAAACAGCGCGTCGAGCTTTTCGTGCAGGCTCTGACCTTTGGCCTTCACGCTGGCGGCCAGTTCGGCCAGTAACATGGCCGCCACGGCCGCGTCCTTGTCGCGCGCGTACGTTCCGGCCAGGTAACCGTACGATTCCTCGGCGCCCAGTGCGAATCCATCCGGTCCCACCTCGTCGATCAGGCCGCCAATGTATTTGAACCCGACTTGCAGGTTACCGTAGGTTTTGGCTCCGTAACCGTCTGCGATCCGCCGCACCAGTTCCGTGGTCACAAGCGTCTTGACCACATAATGGCGCCGCGCGGCGTCTCCGCGACGTTCCAATACGTAATCGGTCAACAGTGCGCCAATTTGATTGCCGGTCATCGTGCCCCAAGCACCCGCCCGGTCGCGCGTCAGCGGTGCGGCCAGGCCGATGCGGTCGCAATCCGGATCGCTGGCCAGAATCAAATCGGCGCCAGCTTGCCGCCCGCGTTCGATGATCGCGCTGAACACCGCCGCGTTTTCGGGATTCGCCACGTGGCCCGGCACGTTTGGGAAGTCGCCGTCCGGCTCGGCGTGCGGACCAAACAGCTCGACGTCTGTGAATCCATCGGCCGCCAACGCCGGCAGCACCGCCGACGCGCCGACGCCGTGCAGCGGCGAATAAATGATCTTCAAGTCTCGCGGCCCGGCGAAACGCTGCGCGGAGACGGCTGCGACGTACGCGGGGTCGACTTCCTGCTGGCACGGGACGACCCGGCCGTCGGCCACTGCGTCGCCAAATGACACCCGTTGGATGGTCGTGGTCGACATCACGCGATCGATCACGCCCTGGTCGTGCGGGGGCAAAAGCTGGCCGCCGCTCGACCAGTATCCTTTCACTGCATTATCAGAGGGCGGATTGTGGCTGGCCGTGACCATG
>CAZUPX010001149.1:0-3095 GCA_964622155.1 uncultured Planctomycetaceae bacterium
GAGCTCATGCGGGATTCTCGGGGCGGAATGGACCCGAGCCCGAGCCGAACTTACTCAGCCTGATCTCGTGCTCCGCGGAGGCACGCTGATCGACGGCACGGGCGCACGCGCCGTCAAGGGCGATGTGGCGATTCGGGGTCATGAGATCGTGGCCGTGGGATCGTTCGCCGTCGATCCCAAGACCCGAGTCATCGACGTCTCGTCTCTGATCGTCGCGCCAGGGTTCATTGATTTGCACGCTCACGGTCAGAACGACGAAAACTACCGGCTCAAGGCCCTGGACGGGGTGACGACGGCGCTGGAGCTGGAGGTCGGCGCGCTGGACTTCGACGATTGGTACGCCGAGCGGGCGGGCAAAGCGCTGATCAACTATGGGGCCAGCGCAGGACACCTCGGGGCGCGGATTCGCGTTTTCGGCAGCGCGGCGACGTTTCTGCCGGAGGGCGAGGCTGCCCACAACCCGGCCACCGACTCGCAGATCAATCAAATCCGGCGGCACGTCGAGGCCGGGCTCGAGCGCGGCGCACTGGCCGTCGGCTTGGGAATCCAATACACGCCCGGCGCCTCGCGCTGGGAGGTCCTGGAAATGTTTCGTGCGGCGGCAAAGCACGGCGCCACGTGCCACGTACACATTCGCCACGCTGGCGAAAAAGAGCCGCAAAGTGCCATAACCGCGCTTGAAGAGGTGCTGGCCGCTTCGGCGATCACCGGCGCGCCAGTTCACGTCGTTCACGTGTCGAGCATGGGTCTGCGTGGCACGCCGCGACTGCTGCAGATGATCGGCGAAGCTCGCGCGCGGGGATTGGACGTCACCACCGAGTGCTACCCCTACACCGCCTCGATGACGCGGATTCAATCCGCGATCTACGACGAAGGATGGCAGGAGATGTTGGGAATCACGTACGGCGATCTGCAATGGGTCGCAAGTGGTGAGCGCCTGACGGCGGAGAGTTTTGCACGCTATCGCAAGGCTGGCGGCATGGTGATTGCCCATTCGATGCCCGAGCCGATGGTCCGCGACACCGTCACCAGTCCGCTGACCATGATCGCCAGCGACGGTTTGCTGGAGAACGGAAAGGGCCATCCACGCGGCTCGGGCACGTATGCCAGGGTACTCGGGCGATACGTCCGTGAGCAACAGGCGTTGGCGATGATGGACGCAATCCGGAAAATGACCATCATGCCGGCTGAGCGTCTCGAGGGCCGCGCTCCAGTGATGAAGACCAAGGGCCGCCTGAGCGTTGGGGCTGACGCCGACATCGTCGTCTTCGATCCCGAGCGGGTCAGCGACCAAGCGACCTATGAGGAGCCGGCGAAGCACTCGGTTGGTATCCTGCACGTGCTGGTGGCTGGCGTCGCGGTGGTCAAGGACGGCCGCCTGGTCGAGGGCGTCACGCCGGGCAGGTCAATCCGCGCGCCGACGCCGTGAGCCCGGAAGATGTCGCTCATGGCGTCGCCAAACGGCGGCATCGAGGAATGGTTAACGAACGCGCTGCTTCACAGAAACAATGCCACTGATCGTGTGCTCTGGGGGGTGTCAACATGCTTCGCTACGTCACTTTCGTTTCCGGCTTGTTTTCCTTGGCCGTGCTGCTTACCTGGTCAGCACCGACATCTGCCGACTGCATTTCCGAAGGGGCTGTCGCGGCGATCGACAAGATCGTCACCGACGGGCTTGAGCCGAAAAAGGCCGCCTCCTATGCGGTCGCCGTGATGAAAGACGGCCGGCTGATTCTGGCGCGCGGCTACGGTTATGCCGACCTGGAGAACGACGTGCCCGCCACGGCTGAAACTGTCTATCGACTCGGTTCGATCACCAAGCAATTCACTGCGATGGCCGTGATGCAGTTGGCCGAACAGGGCAAGTTGTCGGTGGATGACGAGTTGCCCAAATTCCTACCCGACTACCCCGTGCAAGGGCACAAGGTAACGATCGCCCACTTACTGAACCACACCTCTGGCATCCAGAGCTACACCGACCAGCCGGGTTTTTTCAAGCGCGCCAGGCAGGACCTGTCGCGAGAAGAGCTGTTGGCGTCGTTCAAGGATCAGCCGTTCAATTTCGAACCGACGACAAAGTGGAAGTACAACAACTCTGGTTACTACTTGTTGGGCATGATCATCGAGAAGGCAAGTGGTCAAAGCTATGCCGACTATCTGGCGGAGCATATTTTTCGCCCGCTGGGAATGAGCGCCACGCGCTATGGCGACACGCGTCCGTTAATTCGGCATCGCGCCCAGGGTTACAGGCGGGACAAGGAAGGACTCGTGAATGACGATCCACTCAGCATGAACACCCCGGGAGCCGCCGGAGCGCTGGTCTCCAATGTGCTCGATCTGGTCAAGTGGCATCAGGCGCTTGAGGCTGGACGGCTCGTCTCTTCCGCGTCGTACGAGACGCTATACCGGCCGACAAAGCTTGCCGACGGCACAATGCAACCCTACGGCTACGGCTGGGGAGTGGGTGAACTTTCCGGGCATCGCAAGCTCAGTCACGGCGGCGGCATCAATGGATTCTCCACGATGATCGCCCGTTATCCCGAAGATCGCCTGGCCGTCATCGTGCTGTCGAACACGGCTGGTGCGAACACAGGCGCCCTCGAAGGGCGCATCGCCAAGGTCATGCTAGGAATCGAAGACAAGCCGCCGGCCGATCTGCCGATCGATGAAGAGACGCTCAAATCAATCGTGGGCGCCTACCTGTTGAGAGAGCGCCGCGTGGAAATCATGAGCGAGGAGAACAAGCTTTATGTGCAACTTCCGGGCCGACAGCGCGATCGCCTGAAGTTTCAGGGCGACCAGACGTTCGTGTCGTCGGACGATGCTGAGGTCCGCATCAAGTTCAACGTGAAAGATGGAAAGGCTGAGGGCTTCGAGCTCGAAACGCAGGGAGCGAAGTTTACAGCAAAGCGCACCGAGTGACCCATGATGCTGGATGAAGTATGCATCGCCGCCGCTGCCGCCGATACGAAGCCGGGGCGGATCGACGAGAACCTGGATAAAATTGCTCACTGGACGGCTCAAGCGCACGCCGAAGGGGCGCAACTGGTGCTGTTTCCCGAGTTGTCGCTGTCCGGGTTTATTCCCAATCATCC
>CAZUPX010001150.1:0-6307 GCA_964622155.1 uncultured Planctomycetaceae bacterium
GGAGTCGATACCTCGCCGACGCAAACCTTCACGATCAGCGTGACGGCGGTCAATGATGCCCCGATTTTGAATAACAGCGGCTCGCCTCAACTTGCGTCGATTCCGCCGGCCCCCAGCAGTAATCAGGGGACACTGGTTTCGGACATCATCGCGAGCATGTCGCCGCTGGGCGCGATTACCGACGTGGACGCCGGCGCACCGCAAGGCGTTGCCGTGATCGGGGTCGATAGCAGCAACGGCGTCTGGCAGTACTCCACCAACGGAGGCGCCGGCTGGTCCCCCTTTGGCGACCTGTCCGTGAACGCCAGATTGCTGGCTGCCGACGCTAATACGCGGATCCAATTCTTGCCGAGTGTCAATTTTTCGGGTTTGGTGCCCAGCGGCATCACGCTGCGTGCTTGGGATCGCTCAAGCGGCAACAACGGCGATGCCATGTCCATCAACCAAACCGGGGGTACCACGCCGTTTAGCGAGTCGACGGAAACGGCCTCGATCAATGTACTTCCCTCCACATTTGCGGTTCGCGCTGGCCAAGGGGGCGCCAATCCCAACGACGAGGGCCGCTCGTTAGTAGTAAGCCCCTCCGGCGACGTGTTCGTGGCGGGCACCCTCTTTTACGCCGACGGAGTTAGCGACTCGAGCAGCGCGCAGCAGGGCGATGTTTTTATAGCCCGCTACGCCGCCAATGGCACGTTGGTCTGGCAAGAGACAATCGGGTCCACCAGCGACGACCGCGGCCTGGCAATCGCTCGCGATTCCCAAGACAACATTTACATTTCCGGGGCGTTTCGCGGCACAGTTGACTTTGACGTGAGTTCCGCCACCCACAGCCTGACAAGCGCCGGAAGGTTCGATGCCTTCGTCCTCAAGCTGAATGCCGATGGAGTGTTTCAATGGGTCCGCGGCTATGGCGGCTCGGATACCGTCGCCGATGTCGCCAATGGCATCGCGGTGGACTCGGCTGGCAATGTGCTGGTGACTGGGCAGTTTGCCGGCACGGTCAACTTCAACGTTGGCGGCACTGCCACGAATCTGACCAGCAATGGCAGCGGCGACATTTTTGTGCTGAAACTGTCCAGCAGTGGCGCATTGCAGTGGGTGCGGTCGGTCGGCGCCAGCGGCCTCGATCGAGGCACCGCCATCACGACCGATGGCACCAACCGGGTCTACGTCACGGGATCTTTCAGAAGCTCGCCCGATTTCGACCCAGGCGCGGCCGTCACGACGCTGACCAGTTCGGGCAGCACGGATATCTTCGTATTGCGTCTGAACGCCGACGGCACGTTTTCCAGTGCCGCAAAGATGGGTGGAAAAAGTGCCGACGAGGGAGAGGCTATTGCTCTCGATTCGGCGGGCAATGTGTATACGACGGGATTTTTCACCGGCACGTCGGACTTCGATCCGAGTGCGGCGGTAAACAATTTGGTTTCGGCCGGCGGCGTCGATGCTTATCTCTCCAAGCTCTCGTCCACATTCACCTCGTTGTTCGCGGTGAAGATGGGCGGCAGTGGCGACGATCGTGGACGTGGCCTGGCCGTGCTCGGCGACGGAAGCGTTGCTGTGACCGGACATTTTACGGGTACCGCCGACTTCGATCCCGGCACCGCGGTCTTAAACCTCGTCAGTGGCGGCTCCAACGATATTTTCGTCTCGCGACTTTCGTCCACCGGCGCTTTGGTGGCCGCGCAGCGAATCGGGGGTAGCTCCATTGATATGGGACGCGCGATTGCCGTCGATGCTTCCAATAACCTTTGTCTGACGGGCCACTTCTCGGGCACGGTTGCGTTCGACACCGGCACCGGCACCAGCGCCGGAGTCGTCAATTTGACCAGCAGCGGCGGGAAAGACATCTTTGTGGTCAAGATGCTGCCGCCCCAAGGCGCCGCACCGATGGTAAGCGTCGCGCTTGCAAGCGCTCAGACTGCAAGAGTTCAGACCGGTAACTTGGACGTCGCGGGCAACGGCGTTGCGAGTCGCGCGGATCTTCTGACTGTTATCAATCGGCTGAATGCGCGCGCGGCCGACCAGGCCATGCGGGCTGCCAACGCGAGATGCGATGTAAATCACGACGGCAAGGTCACTCCGCTCGATGCCCTGGCGATCATCAATGCGCTATTAGACTCAAGTTCCACCACATCGCCAACCGCGCCCCATTATTCGACCTCCACCCTTGCAGTTGGGACGGCCTTGGTCTCCCCGATTCGCGTGTATTCACGACGAGTACCATCCTTGCAGGCCATCAACGCGCGAGCTGTCGAGCGTGTTCCTGCACCCATCGGGTCCGCCTTGGATCCCCGCTTGCCAGCCCCGCCCGTCGGCAGCGACTTCGGCACAAGTCCTGTGGCGACGGATTGGAGCTGGCTGGGAAGCGTGTACGAAGAGCTTGCCGATGAAGCTCTTGTTGCTGGTGATTTGCTGAAGCTGCTGGCTGGATGATGAAATCGCTTTGATCGATTGGCGCGACGCGAGCACCCCTGTCCATATTTAACGACGACGAAACCGGCTTGCCTTGGCGTCTTGAGGGGTGTGCTCTGACCTGGCGGCTTCCTTGCTGAGCGTCGGGGCCACCTGGCAACGTCGCTGGCCGGCGATGTTGCTTTCCCGCCACGTTCTCGGGTGGCTTTCGCGGTTTTTCCGCGGAAAAGGCTGCTGGCACGGCACGTGCTTTTGTGGCTGCCAACGTTGCTGGCAGGTCTCTTGCACACCCTGAGGAAACTTACGATCAAGAGTTTGGCAATTGCTTGTGCAGTGCTCGTCGCCGGTTTGGGCGCTGCGGCAACCGGCCAGCTTCACCTGATCGTCACTAGAGATTCCGTTGTAACCGCCGAGCCCCTTTATTAGTTTCGTATGAGCGTGGCGCGCTGGCGGCGCAGCGCGTCTGAAGGTCACCGAACAGCGTGTAGAGGCTGCTAAGGACGGGGAACGGGCGTTGTCGAATTTTGAGGTCTCGCTGGGCTTGGAAAATGTCCCTTTGCGCGATCGTAGTAATTGAGGGCCAGTGTCATCATGCGAAGCAACTATGCGCTTTGGAACGCTGAGAATTCGGACGAGGGGCTGAAACGTCGTACACTGCTGCAGATAATTTGGAAGCGGAAGTGGTGGCTCGTCGTTTTTACGGTCGCTTTTGCGGGCCTCGGTGTCGCGTACGTTCAGTACGGAACACCCATCTACCAAGGTTCTGCTCGCGTCCTGCTGCAACAGGTCCAGCCAGCGGGGACGGTCCACGTGAAGGTGTTGCACGGCGTTGAATTCGTCGATACCCAGGCCGAGGTCCTCAAAAGCCCGGCGGTAGTGCGCGACGCGGTAGCTTCACTGGGGATGCCTAATTTGGACCCAACCAATGTTGAGGGGCTACTGCTGATAATGGACTCCCTCAAAGTCGCCCGCGTACCGCAAACTGACATCGTGTCGGTCGCCTTTCGCAACGAGGACCCGCGGGTCGCGTTGGCCGTAGTCGAGGCACTTATCAAGCAATATGGAGAGTACCTTGTGCAGCAGCAGAAGTTGACCGAAGACGTGGCGCAGCCGCGCCGCGACATGCTGGTGATCGGAGAGGAACTTTGGAAAGCCCAGGCTGAAGAAAAGACCTTGGCCGAGCACTTCGGCCCAAAACATCCGGAAATGCGCGCCGCGCAGGGAAGGGTAGCCCATTGGGAGAACCTTTTGCGTGAACGTACACCGTTTGCGGAATCTGTTGAACACCAAACGGGAATGAACGACGACCTGCTCGCCAAGCTGGGGGGTGTGAAAATCGCGATTCTCGATGGCCCGGCACTGGATGAAGGGCCAGTGTGGCCGAATCCGTTGATCGTGCTTCCGGTCGCTGTGGTGCTAGGCCTGCTTACGGGCGTGGGCATGGTGATCCTGGTCGATCGCGGCGATGATTCCGTGCGATCCGTCAGGGATTTCGAGTCACTATTTGGCGTCCGTGCTTGCGGTCAGATTCCCAAGAGCAATGGCTCCGGGGTGCATAACATTCACCGATATGCGATAGAGGCTCCAAATTCGGCATTGGCTAAGGCGGCTGCTGTATTGGGGGAAGATCTGTGCGACAGTGGTGATTCAAAGCAAGGGCCGGTCGTGCAGGTCACTAGTGCACAGGAGCAATCCGGCAAAACCGCCGTTCTGTCCAACCTGGCATTTAGCCTAGCGCAACTAGGGAAGAAAGTCTGCGTCGTCGACGCGGACGTGCGGGGTGGAATCTTACATCGAGTATTTGGTGTATCGGACGGCAAAGGACTCTCCTCGTTAGTTCGCGATGAAACCATTCCGCTTGGAGAATTGCTGCAGACATCACCCTTGGCGGCGGTCGATGTGCTGACCAAGGGTCCCGCCGTCCGCCATCCACTCCACCTGCTGGCGCAACCGCACATTGAGAAAGCCCTTGATGCCTTACGCTGGCACTACGACATCGTGCTGCTCGATACCCCGCCGCTATTAAGTGTCAGCGACGCATCGTTGCTTGCGCCGCTGGCCGACACGGTGTTGGTGGTGCTACAAGCGCGAGTCAGTTCCGCTGCGAGTGTCCGTCGCGCGATTGATATGCTCGGCTCGGTCGGCGCGAAAAACATTGGATTGGTGCTCAACGGATCGCCAATCGAACCGTGGATGGTCGACGGTGAAGCGAAACACTCTGAGAGTCGGCCGCCCGAGTTCGACCGCGCAGCTTCGCAGGTTGCCCCTTTCGTTTTCGCCAAGTAGCCGTGTCTCACCGTTCGGAACCGAGAGAAGGTTGAATAATGCAATTAGAGCAGCGTTATCGACTTCCTTCGTCCGCGCGGATGCCGGCTGCGGCGTGTTACGAAGATTGCCTTTGGGAACGGCCGGTCCATCCGCCTCTGCCTTTGGCCGCCAAGAGCCTGTTTGACTGCCTGGCGGCACTTGCTGTCATCGTTGTGGCCGCGCCGGTCATGGGCTTATTGGCGGTGTTAGTTCGGTGCACGTCGCCGGGTCCGGCGATCTATTCCCAGTTGCGCATCGGCTACCAGGGCAAGCTGTTCTACTTGTACAAGTTCCGTTCCATGTATCACGACTGCGAAAAGAACACCGGTCCGGTGTGGACTTCGCAAAACGACTCACGAGTGACGCCGCTGGGGAAAATTCTACGGATGACGTACTTGGACGAGTTGCCGCAATTGTTCAACGTGCTATCCGGCCAGATGAGCCTCGTGGGGCCACGACCTGAACGCCCAGAAATTACTGCGAAATTCCGGCGAGAGTTTCCGCGCGATTACTACCAGCGCTTGTCCGTCAAGCCGGGTATTACGGGGCTGGCCCAGGTTCGACAACCTGCGGACCTCGACGTCGACGATGTGCGCCGCAAATTGCACTACGACTTGCTGTATGTGCGGCGGATGAGTCTCTGGCTGGACCTCAAGCTCATCGTGGGAACAATCACGTGCATAGTCTGGCGTTCGCAAGAGGCGCAGCACCGCCGGAGACGGCCTCGGACGCAGCGACCGATTGATGACGCGCCGCGATCAGCGATCGAGCGACAATCACGCATCAATGGCGAGCAATTAACTCCGTTGGCCGATCCCATCATGGCCAATCAGCCGGCGTGCGCGAGCGACGCGAGAATCGATGCATGAAAACACTCGAACCGAAACTCGTAGATTCGCCACTGCCGCACGCACGCCGCTCGTTCAACGGCATGCCGCACAGAGTGGAACATGACCAGCCTGGACGGCACAAGTTCGACCTGAGCGATTACCTCCTGCTGACCGGCGTCGTGCTTGTGCCGTTCATGGCGCCTATTCCTGGACCAACCAATGCGCATCCCTCAGGCTGGACCGAGCGGGTGGGGCCGTGCGATGCCTTTTTCATATTGGCCATGCTCGTTGCCGCTTGGCAGCGGACCCGTCAGGGACTGAGTGATTGGCTGAATCGCCGCCCGCGCGGTGTTTCATCAGTGTCGGCATTAGACGAGGCCACCTGGACGCTTCCGCCAATCTCACCGATTTGGTTCTGCACTGCAGCCATGTTGGCGGTGATGGTGCTTTCCTGGTTCCCCAATTCGCTGAGGCCTATCAACTCGCACATGCTGGCGGCCATGGCCGCGCAGATCTACTTGGCGGCAGTCTCGATGATGTGCGCAAGCGCTGTATACCGCTACGGTACTCCCCGACCGCTCCTCGTGGCCTGGGTCATCGCGTTCTTGCCACTGACGATCATCTGCACCTACGACTCCGCGGCATTGCTCCTGAATGGAAGCATGATCTATCCCACAGTCGAGGGGCGATTGCGCGGCCCGTTCCGTGCCACCGAACAGATGGCGAGTTACATGTTGTTGTCGTTTTTCATCCTG
>CAZUPX010001151.1:0-3445 GCA_964622155.1 uncultured Planctomycetaceae bacterium
GCAAGTCGACGCTCTCGGCGGCCACCCCCGGTGACTATCTGGTGATGCTGGGAGCCGAGGCATTGGTCGGCCTGACCCTCGGGCTGGGGGTCATGCTCTTATTTGCGGGCATTCAGGTGGCTGGGCAGGTCATCAGCCAGATGAGCGGCTTGCAGTTGGCCGACGTTTTCAATCCGGGGCTCGATGCCAGTGTGCCGGTATTCTCTCAACTCATGTTCTACGTCACGCTGGCCGTGTTCGTCATGATCGGCGGGCATCGCGCGGTCGTGGAAGCATTGCTTGACACGTTCGTGTGGATGCCGGCCGGGCAGGCGGGCTTTTCGCGCTCGGCGACCGAGGCCATGACCTCGCTACTGTCGCAAAGTTTCGTGCTCGGTGTGCGCGCGGCCGCCCCGGCCATGGTGGCGCTCATTCTGTCAACGCTCATCCTGGGTCTTGTCAGTCGTAGCCTGCCCCAATTGGGAGTCATGACGCTGGGGTTCGGCCTCAATTCGATCGTCGCGTTCGTCGCGCTGGGCGTGTCACTCGGAGCGGCTGCCTGGGTGTTCCAGGAACAACTCGTTGACTTCTTGGACACGATACGCGGCGCCTTGCAAGACGGTTCGCGCACAAGTTCTGCATAGCAGCCTGTTGATTTACTCAACAGGCTGCGACATCGCATGGATGCGATGACAAAATAGCCCCGGCGCGCCGGGGTTATTTTGCGAGCCGTGCGGAGCTTGGCTCCGCACTTGGCGAGGGTGAAAAATGCCACGACGGCATTTTTCAACAGGCTGATAGGTTGAAGGCGCATGGCTGAAGACCACGGTGACAAAACGCATCCGCCGACGCCGCATCGTCGCCAGAAAATGCGCGAAGCGGGCAACGTCGCGCAATGCCCTGAGCTGACATCGATCGGCATCCTTCTCGGCGGACTCGTGGGTCTGGTTGTGGCGGGAGGAGCCCTTTTGAAATTTCTCGTGGAAATGCTCACCGCATACCTGAGCGGCTGGGCATGGCTTGGCTGGCTAGCACACCCAGGCGGCTCGAACGGTGAGCTCGTCGGACAATGGAACGGACTGGTTTTCGGTTTGTCAAAAGCGGTACTGCCATTATTGGGAGTGACATTGCTCTGCGGCCTGGCATTAGCACTCGTGCAGACCGGTCCGATGTTTCTGCCTTCGAAACTTGTGCCTGATTTTTCGCGCATCAATCCTTTTGGCGGATTGAGCCGAATGATTTCCTCTGCGAACGGCGTTCGTCTGGGTTTCGGCCTCGTGCGGATCGTAACCGTGTTAGGCGTCGCCGGGGTAAGCCTGTATGAGCGACGCGGCGAGTTGGCCGCGGCCGCGGTGCTAGACGTAGACCAATTGGCGGCGCTTGTATGGAGTGTTAGCCTCGGGACGTGCGTCAAGATTGGCTTGGCGCTGGCGGCCGTGGCGGTGCTCGATTACGGCTACCAGTGGTGGCGATACCAGCGCAGCCTGAAGATGACGACGCAAGAGCTGCGCGAGGAGATGAGGAACCTGCAAGGCGACCCCGCCGTCGCGGCACGCCGCAAGGCAACTCGGGACCAACTGGCCGCTCAGCCTCTTTCGGCCAGCGTGGCACGGGCCGCCGTGATCGTTGCCGACAAGGCCATCGCCGTGGCATTGGAGTATCAAGACGAGAAAATGAGCGCGCCGTTCATGTTGGCCCGCGGTGCCGGTCCGACCGCACGGCGAATTCGCGACCTGGCCGTCAAGGGTGCGATTCCGATCGTCGAGCGGCCTTCGCTGGCCGCGGCACTCTTCAAGGAAGCCGAAGTACACGGGCCGATTCCCGAGGCCCACTGGGTTGCCGTGGCGGAAGTGTTAGCAACCATACGCTCAGGGCAGGGGGGTTAGCAGCCTGTTGATTTCTTCAACGGGCTGCTGGCGGCGGCTTAATTAGCTTCGCAACTCAGACGTGGCGGGCGGCGTATGCCAGATCGCGTGCCACACGAGCAGCGCGGCCCCGCAGACCAGCAGGCTGTCGGCGACGTTGAAAATCGGCCAGTCGATGATCGGGTCGATCTTGAAGTGCAGCCAGTCGCGGACGGCGAAAACTCGCTCGCCAGCCCAGGTAAGGCCGGGTAGCCCCAAGCGGTCATACAGATTGCCGAAGATGCCCGCCGTCACCGCTGCCAGGGCGATCGTGAGGAGTCGATCCTGGGCCGCACCGGCCACGAAAAGCCAATAGACAATTCCGATTGCGGCGCCAATGGAGAGGCCGGCAAAGATCGTCCCCTGTCCCTGGCCGATGCCGAACAGGGCCCCCTCGTTGAGGCTCGTGGTAAAGCCGAAGATCTCATCGACCAACCACAAGCTCTCGCGTTGATGGGGCATCCCCAGATAGTCGAAAATCCACCGCTTGCTCAGCAAGTCGATTGCACAGCCGGCGACCGCGATGACGGCGAATGTCAGGTAGCGGCTGCGGGGGATGGCCTTCATGACAGGCGGTTGTATAGGTAAATCGGACGCGAGCCCAGAGCAACCGGAATCGGGCTGCCCGCAAGCACGCTCCGAATCGGTCAGCCTTCCAACGTCGACGCTCTGACCGCTGGGGCACCTGGCGAGCAGGCAACTGATCCGATCAAGGGCCAACAACAGTTTGCCGGACCTTGTACTCAGCCACGTTCCAGCTTTTGGGCGCACTTGATGCACAGGTGCGTATAGGGAATGGCGTTCAGCCGCGTCTTGCTGATTGGGCCGCTGCACTCGTCACACGATCCGAATAAGCCATCTTCAATCCGCTCAATGGCCGTTTCGATTGATTCGAGCGTCACCTCGTCACTCTGCATCAAGCTCAACGTAAATTCCTGCTCGTAGTTGTCGCTGCCGATGTCGGCCATATGGATGGGCATGCTCGACAGGTCACCGTTGGCTTCCGACCGCGTCTTTCGCAGCGTCGCGTCGGCCATCGCCGTGACATCACCCCGCAATCGGGCACGCAAGGCCAAAAGCTGCTCCTTATACACCTTCATCTCGGCCTTCTTCATAATTCACACTTCTCCAAGGAGCAGGTGCTAACCGTTGGGAAACTGAAGGATACCGGTGATGGCAAGCCTCAGTGTTTCGAGACCCCTCATTTTAAAAGCGGCCATGCTGACTGTCAAATCGCGCCCACGCAATAACATCCGCACTTTACGTGAAGCGGCCAAACGTGATGTCAAAACAAACTTTCGCCGGCCTGGACGAAACCTGGATTCATCAACGGACAGTTGACTGGGCCCCGAGAAAAACACGATTCGAGCGTCAAACTAGACACCTTACGCTGGCCTGACATACACTACGAAGTTGGACCATAAATTGCTTGCGGGCGGCCTTTGCTATCCGCCGCGAGGAGTCAATCGCCATTACAACCGCCACCCTGACCGACGTCGCCTTTCAGCGCTGCATTTCTCCCTCGTGCGCCACGATCTACGGCGTGGACGAGGTGCGCGTGG
>CAZUPX010001152.1:0-1947 GCA_964622155.1 uncultured Planctomycetaceae bacterium
GCACCGGCGAGAACCGGAAGCGCCAGGAGAAGCAGGAACACCGTTACCAGTATCGACCAGACGAACAACGGCATCTTGTGCAGTGTCATGCCGGGAGCGCGCATGTTGAAGATGGTGGTGATGAAATTGATGGCGCCGAGAATCGATGAGGCACCGGCGAGGTGGATCGACAGGATGGCGAAATCCATGGCGGGGCCCGGCTGGCCCGTGGTCGAGAGCGGCGGATAGAGGGTCCAGCCGCCGCCGACGCCGTAGGCGCCCGCGGGCCCTTCGACGACCATGGCGATGAGAAGAAGCCCGAATGCGGGCAGTAGAAGCCAGAAGGAAATATTGTTCAGGCGCGGGAACGCCATGTCGGGGGCGCCGATCATGAGCGGCACCATCCAGTTGCCGAATCCGCCCATGGTCGCGGGCATGACCATGAAGAACACCATGATCAGACCGTGAGCCGTCACGAAGACGTTGAAAACCTCCGGATTGCCGAAAATCTGCAGGCCGGGGTCCATGAGCTCGGCGCGCATGCCCATCGACAGGAGACCGCCGACGATGCCTCCGACCATGGCCAAGATAAGGTACATCGTGCCGATGTCCTTATGGTTGGTCGAGAAGAGCCAGCGCCCTATCCCGGTCGGATGATGGTCGTGATGGGCCTCTTCGGCATGGGCGCGCTGTGCCATGGATTTTGTCCTATTTCGTCTTTGTCATCGGTTGCTTCGGTTGACGGCCTGGTCCCCGCCACGGTCACGAGCGGTTTCGGTTACTCCCCCGCCGCGGCCACGTTGCGCGCGTCACCCGGCGCCGCAGCCGCCTTGGTTTTGGTGAGCCAGTCGGCGAACTCGGCCTCGGAGACGACACGGACCGCGATCGGCATGAATGCGTGGTTGCGGCCGCACAGCTCCGAGCATTGCCCATAATAAACGCCTTCGCGCTCGGCGCGGAACCACGTCGACTGCAAGCGCCCCGGCACGGCATCGAGTTTCACGCCAAAGGCCGGCAGCGCCCAATCGTGAATAACGTCGTTCGACTTCAGGCCGACGATGACATTCTTGTTCACCGGCACCACGACCTCGCGATCGACGGTAAGGAGACGGGGCTGGCCCTCTTTCAGGTCGGCCTCCGGCACCATGATCGAATCGAAGGTGATGCCGTGATCCGGATATTCGTAGGTCCAGTACCACTGGCTTCCGGTCGCGGTGATGGTGAGGTCGGGCTTCGGAAAGTCGTATTGCGCGAACAGGAGACGGAAGGAGGGAATGGCGATGGCGACGAGAATGAGAACCGGGATCACGGTCCAGGCAATCTCGAGCGTGGTGTTGTGCGTGGTGCGCGACGGCTGCGGATTGCGGCGCTCGTTGAACCGCGCAATCACGTAGATGAGGAGGGCGAGAACGAACAGCGCGATCAGCGTGATGATGATGGTGACATAGACATGGAACGAGTGGATCTGCGCCATGATCGGCGAGGCGGCCGGCTGAAAATCCATCTGCCACGGCACCGGCTGCCCGTCCTTGGCATGGGCCGCACCAGACAAGGCGAAGCTTGCTGCCGCGCCGAGAGCCGTCTTCATTCGCTTGCAGATCGCCATCGCTTCCACTCCTAAGAGTCTTCCTTTCCGCCCGGTGCCGGTCTCCGACGGGAGGCGGACGCAACGCATGAACTGAAGAAGCGGGGCGGCCTCGCGGTCGCCGACGCCACTTGATCGAAGCAAGGGCGGCGCGGAAGTTCAACAGCGATTAAGAGCGTCGCCCCCCACCGGATGTTTTTTTGGCCAGCCCCTGCCCTGTGGCAAGGCCTATTGGCCTTTTCCGGTGTTCAAATCATAAAGGAAATAGATTGGCAACACTGATAATTCGGGGCCAAGCTGCGGCATAAGTACCTCCATGGCGCGGGCAATCCGGAGCTGGGGCGCAAGAGACCCGGCCGGCTCACGTCGAAATTTGGCCCCAC
>CAZUPX010001153.1:0-2614 GCA_964622155.1 uncultured Planctomycetaceae bacterium
CCGGGTCGATCACGCTCTGCCGGGTGCACTGTTGGTGTGGGCAGTGGCCGCCTATCGCCGGCCGATGATCGCCGGCATGCTGATCGGTCTGGCGATCGGCGCGGTCTACTACCCGGTGTTTCTGTTGCCGTTGTGGGTCAGCTTTTATTGGCACCGCGGGCTGCTTCGATTTTCGCTGGGCGTGGTGATCATGTTGGCTGCCGTGGTGGCGTCGTTGGCATTCACCTCCGACAGTATCGCCCAGTTCTCGTCGCAGGTGCAGCAGATGTTCGGTTGGACCAGTCTCTCGCCCACCGTCCTCGAAGGCTTCTGGAGCTTCGACATCATTCCGCCGGTGTACCGCTATCCGGTGCTGGTGACGATCGTAATCTTCTGCGCCAGCCTGGCGCTGTGGCCGGCTCAGAAGAACCTGGGCACGCTCATCAGTTGCTCGGCGGCGGTTATGTTAGCCACGCAGTTCTGGCATCCGCGCGGCGGCGGGCTGTACATGGCGTGGTATCTGCCGCTCGTGCTGTTGACGATCTTCCGGCCGAACCTCGAAGATCGCGTCGCCCTGAGCGTGTTGGGCGAAGGCTGGCTAGCCAAGCGCCGGCCGAATCTTGCCGGCGCCGAGCAAGCCGCGTGATGTGCTGGGTGCTATGCCGATTCTAGATGCCATGCCCGCGCCTCGCGGGCATGTGCGTCAAGGTTCGCTCTCACGCATGTCCGCATGTCCGCGAGGCGCGGACATGGCACCCGATCAACAGGACAAGACGCTCATCACGGAAACTCACTCGGGCTCATCCCCAAGGCGACGATGCTGCAATCGGCGATCGCACACAGGCCCAATTGCCGCGCACGGGCCATGATCTCGCGGCTTTCGCTGCCCGGATTGAACCACACCTCGTCGCAACCGCGGGCTGCGATCTCGTCGAGCATGCCCAGGCCAACCGCCGGTGGCAGGTAGACGCTCACGCGATGCAAGTGCCCGTCGGGCGCCTCGGCCAGCGTGCGATAGACGGTCAGGCCCTCGATCGAACCGCCTTTGGGGTTCACCGGGAAGACTTCATAACCGGCGGCCGCATGAGCGCGCAGCGACTTGTTGCCAAACTTCGATCGGTCGGCACTAGCCCCCAAGATGACAACCGTGGGCCTGGACATCCGTGACACCTCGCGCTACTTGGCCGCCTCATCGCGGCGGGCGTCGAGACTGGTCGGCTTCTTCTGCGCCGCATACCAGTGCTTCCAAGCGCCCTTGTCGAACTCGAAGTTGGCGCCGCGGGCCAGATCGATCAGCGCTTGCAGCACGTCGCGATTCTGAAAGGCCGTCTTGACGATTTCGGTGCCACCGCCGCCGAAAGTGAATCCGCCGCCTTTGCTGCCGGGACCAGTGCCGAATCCGGCCGACGTCTGACCGGGTTGACCCTTTTGAATCTCCATCGTGTGGATCGTCACCACCGCGTCGATCAAAGGACCGATGGCGCTGGGGTCCTTCATGTGCGCCAGGCACACAGCGGCGCGATTGACGATCGCATTTTCCTTGTGCCGCAGCGCCTGCATGTACTTGCCCACGGCCGGCTTGTAATTTTGGGCCACGATCTGGTCGAGGCTGGCGAGCCGCACTTCTTCGTCGCCGTCGAACAGCGAGGCCGCGATCAAGGCGTCCATGCCCGCGCCGCTTGCCAGCCGGCCCAGCGACTCAACATACAACAATCGCAGATCGCGCGGCTCGGCTTTGGAATTGTTCAGATAGCGTGCCAGCACCGGGGCGGCCATCGGATCGTTGATGCCGCGGATGTTCGCCAGCGCGGTTTCTGCCTTGTCAGTGCCGAGCGAGCCGTGCCAGCCCTTGAGCCTTTTCGTCCACTCAGTTTGAGCGAGCTTCTCTTTCCGCTCCTGCTCCTTGATCTCGACTTCCTGCGGCAGGACCCAGGCCCCTTTGTAGCGCACGTAGCCGTTTTCGGCCATCAGCTTTTCTTGCGTGATCCAGCGGCCCTGGATATTGCTGTAGCCCAACGAGCGTCGCGCGGCGGCGTGATTCGGATCGAGCTCGATAATCCGCTCCAGATGCGTCCTGCGGTGCTTTGAAAGCTTGTTCTCACGGCACCACTCGGCCAGTTCCCATTGACCCTCGACGGTGTCCGGGTAGTTCGCGCGAATCTGGTCGTATTTCGCCTCGATGGCGCTTTGCCGCTCGACCTTTTTGACCTGCGCCGCCTCGAGCAACACCTGCCCGCCCGAGGCGGTCTTGACCACGTAGGTGGTTCGCGGAGACTGATCGCGATTCACCAGCTCGCCGCGTACTTCGCCGCCGCTGTGCAACAGAAACACATCGGCCCGGCTGGGGGCAATCAAGATGCCCAACAGCATGGCCGAGGCTGCCAGAGATAGGTGCCAGTGCTTCAAGCGAGTTCGCAAAACGAGTTGCGTCAATTGGGGCTGTCGACAACTATAAGTATACTCTAGAGGCTGGATATCGCGTACCGCCGAGGCCCCGTTGGACCTTGGTTTTTCCCGGTTTTTCAGGTGAACAGTCGCCACACATGAGCCACGTCGCCGCCGAGCATCGCGCCACTTCTCCTGAGGACGTCTCGGCCGCCGTCGTCACGGTGAGCGACACGCGCACGCCCCAATC
>CAZUPX010001154.1:0-11249 GCA_964622155.1 uncultured Planctomycetaceae bacterium
AAAGCCCTGCGGAAACTGATCCTCGACAATCAATTACGAGCCGTCACCACTACCACGCCGCTCCCCCCAAAAATCCGGCAACTGGCCCAAAGCCTCGTCGCCTTGGCCGCTTAAAATAGTTCGGTTCTCAGAAAGTGCAGATCGGTTGAGAGTTGGCAGACGTTCGCAACGGAAAGATTAGTTAGAAACGTAAGGTGGCCCTTCTCAACGATTGGCGGGGCCACACTCTCGATGACAAGCTCAGTTCCTTCTCTCGTGACGAACGGGCTGCAAACCAGGACACGCTGTCGCGCGCTTCGGAGAAGGTCCTCAAGCGCGCGATTCCACCCGTGCGAAATAGGCCGAATCAGTTCCACGAGATAGTGGCCATTCTCCGTTGAGGGCTTGCCGGACGCACCGTAGAACCCGTGTCGTCATGGCTGGGCAAATCCATGGCCGCAAGCGTTTTCGCCTGTTCGACCCTAAATGCGATCTGCGGAGCGGGCCGTTCGTAAGCCAAGGTCGATCAGTCTCCCGAGCCAATTTACCGGGCAGAGCAGTCAAAAGGCAATGGGCCAGAATTCGCGGGCAACACCGACAACACGGGCCGGTCGGTAGGACTCAAAGCGACCAGCATCGCGAAATGCCCGACACGAGCACATCGCCTTGGGCGACTGGTCGCCGCATTCTTGCGGGCTTATGATTTGAGAGATGATCACAACCACTTACGACCAAAGGCGGCGGCTCGAAAGCCTCGACGGCGAGGCACTCGACCAGCATCAGCTCGATCGTCTCAACCGTCTACTCAAGTCCATTCTGCCGCAAAATAAATTCTACACCGAGAAGTTGACCCGATTCACCGGCGACACCTTGAGCTCGCCGATCGGCCCACTGGCCTCGCTCGATGAATTATCGGAGTTGCCCTTCACTTTCAAGGATGAGTTGGTCAGCTCGCGGCACGCGGGAGACCTGGCGGCGAACTTGACCTTTCCCGTGGAACAGTACACGCGATTTCACCAAACTTCCGGGACGCGCGGGCGGCCGATGGTGGTGCTCGACACCTCGGACGATTGGAACTGGTGGATCGACTGCTGGCAGTTCATCTTTGACGCCGCCGGAATCGAGGCCGGCGACCGTGTGCTGATGGCGTTTTCGTTCGGTCCGTTCGTCGGCTTTTGGAGCGCGTTCGATGCCGCCTGTGCGCGCGGCTGCCTGGTGGTGCCGGGCGGAGGCATGAGCACGCTGGCCCGATTGGAGCTGTTGCGCACTTGCCAGTGCACGGCGGTGCTTTGTACGCCCAGCTATGCGCTGCACATGGCCGAGGTCGCAGGTGAGAACCAGATCGACGTTGGCCACCTGGGTGTCCGGCAGTTCGTATTGGCCGGCGAACCAGGCGGATCGGTGCCCGCCATCCGCAGTCGCATCGAGCAGGCGTGGGAAGCTTGCGTGATCGATCATTGCGGGGCCACCGAGGTTGGACCGTGGGGATATGGCGACCTGGCCGGACGCGGCCTATACGTCAACGAAAGCGATTTCATTGCCGAGTTTCTTTCGATCGACACGGGTACCGCGGCGGCCGACGGAGAATTGGCCGAATTGGTGCTCACCAATCTGGGGCGCTTTGGCAGCCCCATCATTCGCTATCGCACAGGTGATCTGGTGCGACCATCCTGGCAACACCCGGGCGACAACAACTTCGTGTTTCTCGAAGGCGGTGTGCTCAGCCGGGCCGACGACATGATGGTCATTCGCGGCGTCAACATCTTTCCCAGCTCGCTGGAGCAGATACTGCGCAGCTTTCCAGAAGTCATCGAATACCGTATGACCGCCCGCAAGCTCGGCGAGATGGACCACCTGCTGGTCGAAATCGAAGACCGGTTGAACGACCCACACCGCGTCGCCGGCGAGTTGCACCTGCGGCTGGGCTTGAAAGTGGAAGTGCAAACGGTGCCGCTGGGCTCGTTGCCGCGAGTCGAGGGCAAGGGCCGCCGTTTTGTGGACGAACGATGCAAACCGACGACACCTTGAACGCCGTCAGCCTGCTCGAAA
The DNA here is from genome assembly GCA_964622155.1 of uncultured Planctomycetaceae bacterium. GTDB lineage: Bacteria > Planctomycetota > Planctomycetia > Pirellulales > PALSA-1355 > CAZUPX01. Next base: position 2,029 of record CAZUPX010001154.1, read on the forward strand.
CTGCGACCGCGGCCGAGCTGCGCGCCGCGATTCGAGCCGGACGTTGGACAGGACCGACCGCGGGACTGGCTCGCGGATTTGCGCAAGCGAACCTGGTGATCCTGCCAACGGCCGACGCGGTCGATTTCGCCGAGTTCTGCCGTCTCAACGACCGACCCTGTCCATTGCTCGAACAAACAGCGCCAGGCGACCCTCATCCTCGCGCGCTGGCGCCGTCGGCCGATCTGCGCACAGACTTGCCGGGATACCGCGTCTTTCGCAACGGCACGCCGGAGATTGACGAACCGATCGACATCAGCCATCTGTGGCGCGATGATCTGGTGAGTTTCCTGCTCGGCTGCTCATTCACTTTCGAGAATGCGCTGATTGCCGCCGGGCTTCGCGTGCGACACATCGACCAGAGGCGCAACGTCCCGATGTACCGCACCTCGCGTCGCTGCCATCCCGCTGGGCGTTTTGCCGGCGACCTGGTCGTGAGCATGCGCCCTTTTCGCCCCGAACAGATCGACGAGGTGGTCGCCGTCACCAACCGCTTTCCGACGATGCACGGCGGGCCCATCCACGTCGGCGATCCCGCGGCCTTGGGGATCGTTGAGTTGGCGCGCCCTGACTTCGGCGACGCGGTGACGATCGATCCAGGCGAAGTGCCAGTGTTTTGGGCTTGCGGAGTGACCCCGCAATTGGCAATCTGCGAAAGCGGCTGCGAATTTGCGATCACGCACAGCCCAGGTCGCATGTTCGTCACCGACTACCTCGACAGTCAATGTATCGCGCAGCAACTCAGGTAATTTCATGTCCGCGCTGGCCGCCCGTCCAACAACATTCCCCGTCGAGTGGTGCCGCGAACAGTTTCCGGCGCTTGCTCGGCACGTTGACGGCCAACCGGCCGTGTACCTCGACGGTCCGGCCGGCAGCCAGGTGCCCGAGCGAGTGATCGAGGCCATGAGCCGATACCTGCGCGAGATGAACGCCAATCACGGCGGGCGATTTGCCACCAGCCGCGAGAGCGACGAGATGCTGGACTCGGCCCACGAGGCGGTGGCTGACCTTTTGCGGGCCCCGTCGTCGCATGCCACGATCTTTGGCGCGAACATGACCTCGCTCACGTTCGCTTTCAGCCGCGCGCTGGCGCGCACCTGGCGGCCTGGTGACGAGGTGATCGTCACACGACTGGACCACGATGCCAACGTCACGCCGTGGGTGCTGGCGGCGCGGGACGCGGGCGCCACCGTGCATCATGTAAACGTGCGAGCCGAGGATTGCACGCTCGACCTCGAAGACCTGCGCGCGAAGCTCTCGTCTCGCACTCGACTGGTCGCATTCGGCGCGGCGTCGAACGCCGTGGGTACTGTCAATCAAATCGGGCATATTTGCGACCTGGTCCACGAGGCCGGCGGACAGGCCTTCTTGGATGCCGTGCATCTCGCGCCACATCACATGATCGACGTGACCGCGTTCCGTTGCGACTACCTGGTGTGTTCCGTTTACAAATTTTTCGGCCCGCACGTGGGCATTCTGTGGGGGCGCGACGAGCTGCTTGAGAGCCTCGAACCTTACAAGGTACGTCCGGCCGCCGATACTCTGCCCGAGCGGTGGATGACCGGCACGCAAAATCACGAGGGCATCGCCGGTGTCCTGGCCGCGATCGAATACCTGGCCGACCTGGGACGGCGTCGCACTCCCGACGCCGATCGCCGCGAGGCGCTGGCGCAGGCCTTCTCCATGATCCTCATCCACGAGTTGGAGCTCTGCAAACGGTTGGTGGCCGGCCTGCTCGATTTGCCAGGCGTCCGCGTCTGGGGAATCACCGACCCCGAGCGATTCCACGAGCGCGTGCCGACCGTGTCGATCAACCATCGCCAGCTCGCGCCGGCGGCGCTGGCCGACTATTTGGGCTCGCGCGGCATCTTCGCCTGGCACGGAAATTTTTATGCGCTGCCGCTGACCGAGGCGCTGGGGCTGGAGCCCGACGGGATGGTGCGGCTGGGTCTGTTGCACTACAACACCAGTGACGAAGTCGATCGGCTGCTGGCGGTCTTGAAAGAACTGGAATGAGCGACGGACGAAAATTAACCACAAAGACACAAAGAACACGAAGACGAACAGAAGAACAGAAACAATTGAAAAACTAAGTGTCGAGTGCCGCATGACCGCCGGCGCTCGTCACTTATTGTGGCCTTCGTTACCTTTGTGTCTTGGTGGTTATCTACTCCACGAGCAATTTCGAGCAGACCTGTGAATCTGCGACCTCTCAAACTCGAGCTTCGCGGCGGTGATCGGCTGTTCATCGAGTGGAGTGACGGCCAGAAGCGCGAAATCACATTCGGCCAACTGCGCTCGAGCTGTCCGTGCGCTACCTGCCGCGAGAAGCGGGCCAAACCGCCCGAGCCCACCGGCGGCTTGAACGTGCTGTCGATGGCCGAAGCCCGGCCGCTGACAGTCGAGGGCATGAAACCGGTCGGCAACTATGCCTATGGAATCGCCTTCAGCGACGGCCACGACACCGGGATTTTTACACTGGAGTTCTTGCGTGAGTTGGGCCAGGAAGTGCCGGCGTAGTTGTTGCTGGCGGCGCCACGCTCGTTCGTCACCACGTGCTGTGGATTCAGGCTGTGGATGCTTGTTGCGAGAAGTCTCTCGACGACCGGCGGTGGATCTGCGAGAATTATGGTTAGCGTAACCGGGGAACACATCAATGACCCAGCGCGAACAGATCTTGGAGCAGGCCCTATCTCTACCGCCTGAGGATCGGGCATTCGTAGCGGCCGCTTTGGAGGAGAGTCTTTCGACGACGGCCAGTCAGAAAGGCTCACCAGCCGAGTTGCTGGCGGAGCTCAAGCGGCGTTCCGCCGCTGACCGTGCCGGCAGGACAAGCTCCAGGCCCGCAACCGAAGTGCTCGCTGATCAAAGGCGGCGCCAGGCTGGCGAGGCGGAAGCGTGATCCTCCGCATCCTGGCGGAAGCCGAGGTAGAGATCGATGCTGCCCGGCAGTATCTCAATACACAGTTGCCGGGGCTCGGCGAGCGATTTCTCGACGAACTTACCGAAGCTATCGATGCGATTGCCTCGCGTCCGCTAAGATTCGCCAAGCTCGAAACGTTGCCTGGCGATCATCCATACCGTCGAGCGTTGCTTGCGACGTTCCGATACGCCGTCGTGTTCGAGGTCTTGGACAACGAGATCGTAGTCGTGGCTGCCGCGCATACCAGCCGCGGTCCGAACTATTGGTTGGGCCGCCCGACGTAGACACGACGCCAATGTGGGCCCATTCGTCGATCGCTCGCACTACTCAGGCAGCTTGACCGCGCCTGCGGCGTCGGGCTTTTCGCCTTCTTTGGCGTCCTTGTCTTCCTTGACTTCCTTCTTCTTCACCACGTCGCCGCGGCCCAGGTGGATCTTCTTGTACACGTCGTCGGAGATGATGAAGTACCAGTCGGCAAAGCGGTCGTTCAGCTCCTTCACTTTGTCCTGGCCCTTCTTCACCGCGTCGTCGTACTCGGTCTGCTTCCGCTTGTTCTCTTTCTCGACGGCAATCCGCTTCTCGTCTTCCGGCGTGGCCGGCGGAGCGTCTTTCTTCTCGCCGTCCTTCGCGTCGTCATTCGTGTCGGCTGGCGCGTCGGGCCTGGCCGGTTCCGCTGTGTCGGGCTTGGCAGGTTCCTCGGCTTGAGTCTCTTCGGCCGATGTCTTCTTCTGCGGAACCTTGGCCTTGGCCTTTGGGTCGGCCTTGTTCGAAGCCTTGCCGGGCGACCTGGCCTCGGTCTTGCTCTCGGCGGGTTCCTCAGCCGCGGATTCCGGCTTCACGACCTTGTCATCTCCCTTCGACTCGGCGGCGGGAGCCTCGTTCGGCTTGGGTTCGCCCGGCACGGGCTCGAGCTTCGGCTTGGGAATTTGATTCTCGTCGAACTGGACGGTCAAGAATAAAAAACGATTCAGCGCGGGGTTCGATTTTTCCTTCTCGCCCGGCTTCTCGGCCTCGCCCTTGCTCTCTTCGCCGCCGGCGAGTTGGCCAAAGCGCAGCACGTAGCGAACTCCGTCCTTGGTGGTGCAGGTGGCTTCGCCTTCGCTGGAATAGATTTCGAGTTGGCCGCCGGCTGGTGCGCCGGGATAAAAGCCGCGCTGCGCCAGCGATACAAGCGCCTCGCGATTCTTGACGAAATCGTCCGAGGCCCGCAAGTCCTGGCTCAGGCCCTGGGGCTTGCGTTCCACGTCGACAATTTGCAAATCGTCAAGCGCGCTCTTCAAACCGTTGAGCTTCTCGTTGTTGAGCTCTTCCTCATCGGCGAGCATGCCGGGAGTGGACTTGCCTTTGTTGTCGAACTCGGCCATTTCGTCCAACTTCCAACTCGACTTGGAATCGTCGTAGTCCAGCTTCATCCTGCTGCGTTTCAGGACTCCCAGGCCCACCGACCCGTCGTCGCGGACCCCTTCCTGCGTCGAGTAATCATTCAACTCAACTTGCCGCACGTCGAAGGCATTGAGCTTGAGCAGGTCTTTCTCGATCCAATCTTCGAACTTGGTCGAAAGCTTGTCGGTCTTAATCTTTACTTCGCAGATTTGATCGCGGTCGGCCCGACGCACATAGCGCAGCTCCGGCCGATCCTTCACTTCCTTGCCGATGACGAGGTCGGCCAGCAACTTGTCGCCGTCCCCCTTGAGCGTGACGCGAGTACCGACTCCGGTCATGCCTTGCTTCAGCTTGGACGGCTCCGGCGCGATGACGCCATACAATTCCTGGTCGCCCGGGCTCGTGCTGCGCACCGCCAGGATCTCAATGCCCAATAGCGCCGTTGCCGCGTCGGCCATGTGCTCTTTGGCGTCGGCAGGGTAGTCGTTGTGCGAGGGAATCGACCAGACGCCGTTGACTTGCGCCACTTTGAACGGCCGGATCGTGGCGGTGTCCTCCTCAAAGCGAATCACCTCCAGGCTCTTGGCGGCCAACGGATCGGTGAACTCGCGAAACAGCTTGGTACCGACGTCAACCGGCGCAGCATCGTCGGTGGGCACCCGATACCACGGCTCCCAGGCCACCAGCAGGGCCATTCCCGCCACCAGCAGATAGGCGGCCGTCCGTTTGTTGTCTTTGTCTTGCATGGCGATGTTTATCCTCTGACGTGAGGCTCGTTGGTTAATTTAGCGCAGCCGGGCCTTGGAAACGCCTTCTCGTTCGCGCGCTCGACGATTAAAAAACACGACAAAGGCGACGGCCAGCGGTGGAATCGGTGGCAGCAGCACGGCCCACAATTTATAGCCGTCCTGCACCCCACGCACCTGTTGCGCCAGCTCGCGTTCCGCCTTTTTGATCTCGCGGTCACGTTTGTCCTTCAACCGCGCGACCGTGGTGTCCAATTTTTGTTGCCCCGCGCGCTGTGCCGTCAGAATTTCAATCATGGCCTGTTGCTGATTCATTCCCTTGCGATTGCGCAGCTCTTCGATCTGGTCGTCGAACTCCTTCTGCGCCTTGCCACGCTCTTTCTCGAAGTCGGCTACAAAGTTCTCGCGGGCCTTGTCGGTCTGCTCCTTGGACTTTTCGGTCACCGCGGTGACGGTCGTCAACGTGCGGTGAGCCGGACGTCGCGTGCGAACCGCGACGAACCGTTCGTCCCCAGCTAGCACGTCGAGCACGTTCAGTACGAAAGGCACGTTGTCGAAGTTGAATTCGAACTCCGCGTCAGGGTCTTCGCCGCGGGCCCGCAATTGGAAAAACGCGCCGTACAGGCAGTCGATATCGCTGACCACCACGACGTTGATCTCGGGATCGGACTTCTTGGCCGGCCTGGCCTCGTCGGCTTTCGATTCATCCGCCTTGGCCTCGGCGGGCTTGGACTCGTCAGATTTCGATTCATCTGGCTTGGCGTCGTCAGATTTTGAATCGTCTTTCGAATCACCAGCGGACTTGCCGTCGCCGGACTCAGCCGGTGGTGTTTCGTCGGCGACTTGGTCCGACATTTGCAGGGTTTCGGCATTCAGCTTTCCACGAATTTGGGCGGCCAGCACGTATTTGTTGTTGGTCGGCTTCTCCAAAAGCGGCATGTCAGGATTCATGCGCGGCGGGCCCATGAAGCTTCGCTCCATGATCCGGTCCTGCGGAACCGTGCCCGTCCGGTCGTTCGTCGACACCAGCGCCGTGAACTTCAGCGGCGAGGAGTTCAAACCGTTGACGGCGCCGGGAAACAGAAACAGTACCTGCTGGAGCTTCGAGGTGATCGAGTTGCCGGTGTTGAACGGTTGCTTGGCGCCGCTGCCGTAATCGATGAACACCCACTCGCGGCTGACAAAACCGGCCAGCTTCGGCATGGGGTTGTAGTCTTGCCACACGACGTCGTCGCCGCTGAAGTCGATGCCTAGAATTCGCCACAACTGGGCAATGTCCCCCTTGGGTTGCGGCGGCTGGCCGCGTTGCATGAATGGATTGTTGCCGCCGGGCGGCTGCTTGGGAGCCTTGGTCCCGGGCACGTCGGACGCGATAAACGGAAACGGATCTTCGAAGATCGCGGTCGGCTGCCCGGTCTTGACCGCGGCAATGAAGTTATCCAATTGCGGCGGCGCCAGCGATGAGGGCTGCACGGCCAACAACACGTCGTATTTCTCAACAATCGGGTTGGTCGGATCGACCTGCACCACTTCGTACTGCTTCTGGAGCTCGTCGATGATCATCTCGTTGCGGCCCATGTTCATGCTTTGCATGTCGAATGTGCCGTAGAGCTTGGCGTCAGTCGTGAGCACGCCAATTCGCTTGCGCTTCTGCTGGCTCACGGTGGCAATCGAGCGGACCAATTCGTACTCGACCGGAATTCCGCGATCGAGAAACGGCAGCACCACCTTGTCCAGGCCGCACGTAAACGCCAGCCCAAGGAACACTTCCTCGCGCGCGCGGGCTCCGCGAGTCCGCGATTCGACTTGCTGGGGACGGATGCCGAATTGCTGCTCGGCACGGGTGGCCTCGGGACTGAACGGTTCCACGTCGTGGCGTATCACGTTCACTTTCCCACCGCTGGCAGCCTCGATCTCGCGCAACGTACTCAGCAGGTTGAGCCGGGTCTGCACGTAGTTTTCCGGCACGCTCGGGCTGACAAAGTATTCGACAACCACCGGACGCTTGGTCTCCAGCTTGGTTAACAGCTCGCGCGTTTGCGGCGCCAGCGAGCTGAGCCGCTCGGTCGTCGCGTCGACGCGCAGCCGGTCGTGGTGCGAGAGATAGATGTTGACGCAAGCCACGACCACCACCAGCGCCAAGAACCGCACGGCGTAGTGCAAGGCCACCGAGCGACCCTCGGGTCCGCCGCGCCAGTGACGGCGTCCGATGAGCACAATGCTCAAATACAACATGAGTGCCACGATCGCCAGGAAATAACCAACGGCCGACAAGCTGATCACGCCGTTCGAGAAATCACGAAACTGTTCGCTGATGCTCAGCCGTCTGAAGAACGACAGCCACTCGGGCATAGCGTCGGCAAATACCAAGGGAGTATTGAACAGTGCTCCCAGGATGAATCCCACCGTCAGGTTGCCGGTCAAGAACGACGCCGTCATGCCGATGCTCAGCATGGCCAGCCCGACGATCCAGTATCCCAGGTAGTTGCCGAGAAACAGCCCGATGTCTGGACCGCCGAGGAACCACAACACGAGGAAGTTCGAAACCAACGAGAACACGAGCGACACGCTGAAGATGGCGACCGCCGCCAGATACTTGCCCAGCACCACGTCGAAGTCCGCGGCCGGAATCGTCAGCAACAGTTCATCGGTTCCCTGCCTTCGCTCGTCGGACCAAATGCTCATGGTGATGGCCGGAATGAAGACCAGCAGGATGTACGGCAGGTACTTGTTCAGTTGATCGAGATTTGCCAGGTTGGCGTTGAAAAAATCGTTGGGCCAGAAGGCCGCGAACGAGCTGAGCAACACGAACACGCAGATGAACACGTAGCCGGTCGGGTTGCTGAAATAGCTGACGAAGTTACGTTTGAAGATTGCGCGGATAACGTGAAGATTCATAATGCTTGACCTGTTAAGTCTGGCCTGATCCGGCGTTGGATGTCGATCAGGAAAAGTCGGCTTAGGCGCTCGTGGTAGTCAACTCGTGGAAATGGGTGGCCAGGTCGCGACCGTCGGCCATCAACCCGGACACCGGCCCGTCGTACACCAGGCGCCCTTCGTTGATGAATAGCACCCGGCTGGCGATCGCCTCGACCTCTTGCAAAATGTGCGTGGAGAGCAAGATCGTCTTGTTCTTGCCCAACGTGCGAATGGTGTTCCGCACGTCGCGGATTTGATTCGGATCCAAGCCGGCAGTCGGCTCGTCGAGAATCAACACGTCGGGCTCGTGCAGCAGGACTTGCGCCATGCCGACTCGCTGACGGTATCCTTTGGACAGCTTGCCGATCGCCTTGCCGATCACGCTGTGCAGCGCACACAGATCGACCACCGCGTCGATCCGCTGCCGCTTGCGCTGCGGCGTCATGCCCCGCGCGTCGGCAAAAAACTCCAGCAAGCTGCGAGGAGTCATGTCGGGGTACAGGGGGCCGTTCTCGGGCAGATAGCCCAGCCGTGCCGAGCCGGCCAGCCGGTCAACCGCCATGTCATGACCGGCGATGCGGGCCCTTCCGGCCGAAGGGGCCAGATAGCCGGTCAAAAGCTTCATGGTCGTGCTTTTGCCGGCCCCGTTGGGACCCAGGAAGGCCACGACCTGGCCCTGCGGAATCGTGAACGAGACGTCTTCGACGGCAGCAAAATCGCCATAGTATTTCGCCAGGCCGGCGGCCTCGATCATGGCGGGACCTTGCTGTTGGTTCATCGTACAAATCGCTCCGTTTGAGTGGCGGGACTGGGCAACAGGTGCCAGGCTAACACGTTGCGCAGGAAGAAACCCGGTGCGCGGCTAATCCCAATCGCTCTGGTTCGAGAGCACGGCAGCCCCTAGGGGCGCCCATTGGTCAGGTTTCAGGGGTAAAAGCGCCTCGTTTCAAGCCCTAGAAGGTACTACGAACATAGCGTCCCTGTCCAGACTTACGCAAGGTCACGGGATTTGGATCGAACCGAGGCGGAAAAGCCGGAATTTGCCCGGCAGCGCCCGATTCAATCGGCATCCCGGTCGGCCGCGTGGCGGCGGCGACCGAAGCGGTACCCAGCCCGCCGCACCGTTTCCAGCGCGGCCAAGTGCATACCCGACATGGCCCCCAGCAGTATGGCCCCATTGCGCGAGGACTTGATCGAGGTACAGTCCTATG
>CAZUPX010001155.1:0-3914 GCA_964622155.1 uncultured Planctomycetaceae bacterium
CCGTCGGCCGAGACGTGGCCGTTGCAATACAAGTTGTCCAGCAGCACGAACTCGTTGGCCAGCTTGTGATGGTTGGGGGTCACGTCGGCGCCGAACAGCACCAGTGACGGATCACAGTTGCCCCGGCCAATGTCGCCGAACACCTGATCGTACGTGCGGTTCTCCTTGATGATGTAGATCACGTGCTTTATCGGCGAAGGCTGGCCAACCTTGGTCGGGATGGCCGTTTTCTCAGGGTGCGGGGCGTCGGTCAGCAACTTGTCGGAATAGGGGCAGTTGCGATACACGGTCTCGGTGTACGCGGCCAGCTTGGCCGCGTCGGGCACGTCCACAATCGACAGTGCCCCGGAGAGCGTCGTGCCGATGTAGGGATACGGCCGACTGCGGTTGGCCCGCTCATCGGCTTTGGCCGACTGGTCGGCCGGAAATCGCGGGTTGGGCCGCGTCTGGTTCCCCTTGCCGACGCCAACGAGCAATCGCTTGCCGTCGGGCGTCACCGCCACGGCGGTGGGATACCAGCCGGTGGGAATGAATCCCTGCACCTGGCTGCGGCCCGGCGCTTCGATGTCAATCACCGCCACGCAGTTGTTATCGGCGTTGGCGACGTACAGCCGCTGGCCATCGGGCGAGACAGCCAGAGCGTCGGGCGTGCTCCCCTCGGGCGACTTGGGAAATAGCGCCGTGGAAATCGTCTCGGTCACGATCCCGCGACTAGTGTCGATGACCGAAACATGATTGCTCGACGCGCAGGCCACGAACAGCCGATCATCTTTGGATCCCAGCACAATCTGGTTAGGGTGCTCGCCCACAATGATTTTTGAAACCACTCGCAAATCGTTCGCGTCGAGTGCCAACAAGCGGCTACCCGCCCAGTCCGAAACATAAATTCGCGAGCCGTTTCGGGCGATGGCCACGTCGTAGGGCCGGCCGCCGAGCGCGACGGTTCGCTCGGGCTGTTTGCCGGTGATGTCGATTGCGATCAGCGCGCCCGCGTCGATGTCGAGCGAGTAGAGCAAGTTGCGTTTTGCATCCAGCGCCAGTCCGCTGCGAAATTTGGTCTTGTTGGCGGGATTCTTGCCGGTCTTGGTCGGATCGCCACCGTCGGCCCGCGACAGCTTGCCGTCGGTCAGGGCAAAGGCATGCAGCGCCGCGCCGCCACCGCCACTCCACCACAGCTTGTCCTCGCCGGGAGTCAGCGCCAGCCCGAACCAGCTCTGCCGCACCGTCTCGCTTTGCTTCTTCTGTTTCGCCTCCAGGTCGACCAGCGTCAATTCGTGGGCGTTGTAACCGCTGGTGGCCACCAGCGCGTGGCGGTTATCGGCGAGCGGAACGATATTCAGCGGCAAGTCGGTGACGGTCACCTGTTCCCCGGCTGGCGAGACGGTCCACCCGTTGGGCAGCAAAAAACCTTGCGCCGTCTGGCCTGGAAAGCGCGTCGCGTCGCCGGCGGAAGCGGTGAGGGGCAATGTGCCGACGGTCACGATAAAAAGGACAATTCGGAAGTCTCGCATGGCTAGATCCTCACTGACGATGAGTAAATGCAGTCGGCGGTGCCTTTAATCTAGCGGATTATCGCGCGGCCGCCAGCGTGTTTACAAGCTTCTCACAATAACCCGCAAGATGCCCCTTGCTCATGGTGGGCCTACGAGTCCATGAACCGCGTATGGGTCGTGGTCCACTCGGCGGTGGCGATGTAACCGCCGTCGACTACCAGCGAGGTGCCGGTAATTCCCGACGAGTCCTCGCAGGCCAGATACAGCGCCGCCTTGGCGATGTCGCGCGGCGCTAGTGCCACACCAGTCGGCACGCGCCGCAGCCGCTCTCGCAGCGTCCCCTCGGGATCGGGCGTGGTGCTCAGGTGCTGCCGCAACATCGGCGTGTCGGTGATCCCGGGACAGATGCAATTGCACCGCAGTCCAGCGGCGGCATAGTCCAGCGCGATCGACCGCGACAGTTGCAGCACGGCCCCTTTCGAGGCGTTATAGGCCGGCGTCAGGCCCTGGCCGACGAAGCTCGATATTGAACCAACGTTCACGACATAACTGCGAGCGTTCTTGCGAAGGTGCGGCACGGCATGTTTGACTGCCAGATAGATCGACTTGACATTGACCCCCATCAACTGGTCCCACTCGGCTTCGTCGTACACATCGAGTGGAGCAACGTGGACGACGCCCGCACAATTCACCAGGATTTGCAAGCCGCCGAACTGCTCGACGGTTTGCTCGATCGAGGCTTGCACTTCGATCGAGCGCGAAACGTCGCAGGGAGTGAACAACGCCTGCCCGCCGGCACGGGCGATTTCGCGAATCAGTGCTTCGCCCCGCTCGACCTGCACATCGGCCACGGCCACGCGCGCCCCCTCGGCCGCGAACAACTCAGCCACCGCGGCGCCAATGCCCGAGGCGCCACCGCTGATCCAGGTGACTTTACGATCGAGCTTGGACATGATCGAGTCGGAGGCTTTGGTCAGCAGGGCGGAGATCCAGAGAACGCCGCATCTAACCTACTGCCTGCGGAGCGGCGCCTCCAGCCTTACTAGATCCAATTCTGGCTTAGATACCAGTCAGACGTCTGGCGCAGCCGATCGATTAGCGGGGCGCCAGGAGCAAAGCCCAGTTGGCCGCGAATGGCTTGCGAGGAACAGATCCATGAACCGGCGCGAGCCTCGCGGACCTTGTCAAAGTTGAAGATGTACGGCTGACCCCGCAACCGGCCCCAGACTTCACCGACAGCGGCGGCCGACCAAAGCAACACGTGACCCGAACTCGCGACGACTCGCACCTTGGCCCGGCGCAGGCCGATGCCGATCAAGTTGCCCAGTTCGGCAAACGTCGGCTGTTCGTCGGCGGCGACGAAGTAATAGCCCTGAGCCGAAGCCGCGCAGCCATTGCTGGGCGGAACCAGTCGCGAGCCGCGCCCGGCGCAGCGCACCAGCGCGTCAACCACGTCAGCAACGTGGATCAGCGAATAGCGCTCGTGTGCCACACCCAGGGCCATATGCAGGCCAAAGCGATAAATCGAGCGAAACAGGTCGCGCATCAGTTGGTCACCTTCGCCGAACACGATCGGCGGCCGAACGATAGTGATCGGCATGCGGCCGGCGTACTCCTGGGCGATCAACTCACCGGCTCGTTTGGCACGGCCATAGTGCGAGACCGGCTCGGGATGGTCTTGTTCGGTGCGCGCCTGTTCGCCGCGCGACGGCCCGGCCGCCGCCAACGACGACACCGAAACGAGGATCGGCGGTGACTCACGCTGGGCGCAGGCGCGTACGACGTTGCCGAGCCCCTGGGCATTGACCGCCATCAGCTCGTCGGCGCGAAACGCAGTGACCAGTCCGGCCAGGTGGTACACGATTTCAGCGTGCTCGACGGCCGCGGGGAGCGAATCGGCCTCGCGCACGTCGCCCCTCACAAGCCGCACGCCCAACGGTTCGAGCGACTCGAGGTTCGATGTCCGCCGCACCAGGCAAGTCACATCATCGCCGTCGGCGACCAGTCGCCGCGCGAGATGCGAGCCGATGAAGCCGTTTGCCCCGGTAACCAGCACGCGGGCCATTCCACCACTCCGTCGGTGAGTTGCTTGACTTGACACACTCGTGCAACGTGCCCGAGGGGAACGACGACCACCGGGCTTGCGCTAGGAGTATCGGCAGCTTTTCGCAGTTATTTTAGTCATCATGGCCGCGTCCATGCCATACGACCGCGGCCGGGGGCAGGGCCTGTTCGCGGCACTGGCGCCAGGCATATACTTTAGCGGATGCCCCCGATCAGGAGGTTTCCTGGTTGGCGCGCAAGAGTTAGCGCCGATTGGAGTTTTGAGTGATGAGCACAATGTCGGATCCGCACACGGCCATCCACAAGTTTTTGGCCCACGTCCGCAAGACCGAGCCGAACTACGTCGTCTCCGGCGAC
>CAZUPX010001156.1:0-3880 GCA_964622155.1 uncultured Planctomycetaceae bacterium
TCGCCCCGCATCGGCGTCGGTTATAACTACATAGGCAACAGTCAACTCCTATGGCCGGACTTACACCGGCAAGACAAACAACCGTATGGGCTGCAAACGGAGATCACGGAGAAGAAAATAAAGTTAGGAAGAGACGAAGAGGGCGACAGTTTGATTGGCGGACGTGTTCGTCTCATTGACCTCGGTGATCTCGGTGGCTAAGTTTTTGCACTTGACCGTTACGAGGGTCCGCTATCTCAGCTTCTGCATCTGGCGGACGAAGTCGGCGTCGAGCTGACCCAGATTATCACGGAACGCGGACTGAAACTCTTCCAGACGGGTGTTTGGATCGTCCCACAGAAGTTGTTTTTTCTGCGAGAGCAGATGCAAGTAGGCGACGTACTGCTTGGGGTGCTGGCGAATCAAGTAGTACGTCAAGGCCCATGCCTCGGCGTACGCGTCGAGTGCCTGGCGCGGATCGCGCAGCCGCTTATCGTCCGAGATCAACGACTTGAGCGATGCCGCCGGACGCGAAGCCAGGTAGTCGCGAAATCGCACGAGCCGGCTGCCGTTCACCGCGCCGATCGTGCGCCAGCCCTTGTCGTTGCCCAGGTCGGGAGTCTCGAAGTACATCGCGATCCCCTCGCTGACCCACAGCGGAATGTCGGAGTAGCGCGTTTGCAGCCCGCTGTTGAAAGCGATCTGGTGCGTGGCTTCGTGAATCACGGTGGCCACCAGCGCCTCGGCCTCGGGCTGGGAAACGACGCGATTGATCTGCGCCGCCGACGCTCCACCCGCGCGCAGCGACTCCAGGCCGCTCAGGTCGTACATCGTCACGCGATTGGTGCGCAGACTGTAATAGCCGACGATCGACTCGGCCGACTTGCCCAGCTCGGCGGCGGCGTATTTGGCGTACGACTCCTTGTCGCCGAACACGACGGCCACCAGCGGGAACTCGGGATCGTGCAGCTTGAAGCCTTTGCGCGTCCAAAAGTTAGTGAACCCGCGATGCAGCCGCTCGAACAGCGTGCCGCACCAGGTCGCATAGTCGCGCGAGGTGTTGTGGCAAATCAGGTAGTGCCGCGTCGAAAGGGTGTCGAAGCCACGGGGAAGTCCGGCGAGGAGCTCCTTGGCCAGAGCCTCGCGCGAAAGGGGCTCGAAGGGTTCGGAGTCCGATTTGCGATTTACCAGGTCGTCGGGCTCAACGGTCCACAGAGTGCCGTCAGGCGCCAACAGCAGAAGTCCGCCGTCCTTGGCCGTGACCAGGACCTGGCCCGATACGAGCTGTTCTCGGCCATCGTGCCGCACCGTCACGTGTTCCAGGGCTCCAATTGCACTCGGGCAACATAAGATGATCGTGAAGGCAACAGTCGCCGCTTTTGATCGGGTGCCATGGCCACGCTTTGTGGCCATGTTGGCGATTTGCCGTGAACGGCATGCCCGCGAGGCGCGGGCATGGCACCCAGAAACCGACGCGTCGCGCATGATGGGTTGCATCCGTGAATCATAGCATGCCGAGTCTCGCGTGACCCGGGGACGCATTTCCCGGCTCAATTGACGTCACGAGTTCATTGCGCGGTCAACACGTCGCACCAATGCCACCAGCACCGCGCCAATCAGAGCCACCGCCGCCATGACCACCAGCGACAAGCCGGCCAAACGATCGTCGACGCCGTAGTGAATCAACCCGAAGATCTGAATCGGCAGCGTGATCACGCCGGGCGGAACGACCAATATGCTGGCCGCCAGCTCGCCCCAAGCGATGGCAAATGACACGACCGCCGCGGCAACCACGACAGGCCAGCGCTGAGGCAGGACGATGCGAAACAGGCGCACCAGAGGCGAAGCGCCCTCCAACGCCGCACTAGCCAAAGTGTCCGCGGGGATCGTTCGCAGGCCGTGCCACAAGATCAGCAGACACAGCGGCAGCGCGCGCAGGCTCTGCGCCAGCCACACGGCGGCGATCGAATGATCGTACAGCCAATCGAGCCACGGCCAGCCGGGTCCGTTGAAGATGGCGATCAGTCCCAGGCCGATCAATGGTCCCGGCAGCGCCAACATTGCGGTTACCAGCACCCACGCCATGATCGCTCGGCGTCCTCCTGCTCGTCCGCACCAGGCCAGCGGCAGGCCGATGGCGACCGTCGTGGCGGCCGCCAATGCGGCAATCGCCGTTGACCAGCCGAACTCCGCTCGAAAGCGCAGCGGACCGTCTGACACCATCGTCCACAATTGCTCGGCCGACCACGTGCGAACCAGTCCGCCGGCGTCATGCGTCACCACGCGGCCGGCTTTGACCATCAAACTTGCCATGGGCAGTGCCGCCAACGACACCACGACCAACAGCGTCAGCACGCTAGCCGGCCAGCGCCATCGTCCGAGTCGAAACACGCGGCGCCGCTGCTGGGTCGGATGGCGATCTTGGGGCATCAGACGCAGGATGACCACCAGGCCCGCGATGATCGCCCACATGATTGCCAACAAGCTGGGAAACAGCTTCCAAGACGTGTCCGAGGGATCCTCGCCGAGCGCGAACTGAATGTAGATCTCTTCGGCGTACGTGCGGATTTGAAACAGGTCGGTGACGGTCATCTCGCCGGCCACGCTCACGGCGACCCACAGCGTCGCGGTCGCCGCGGCATCGGCGGCGCGGCGCAGCGTGACGCGGCGAAACACGCCCGCGGGCGTGGCGTCCAACAGGGCCTCCTCCTCGAGCTCCGGCTCAGCCAGCCGCAGTCCGACAGCCGTGATGACGACAACCCAGGGGATGGCCGCGAGGATATGGATCGCTATCGCGCCGCGCCAACCATCGAGAATTGGGGCGCCACCGGTCGACGCGGTGAACCAACCGGTGACGCCAAAGGCGGCTTGCCAGGCGGCGGCCTGAAGATACAGCGGCAGGAACAGCAAGGTCATGAGCACGACACCGGCGATGCGGCGGCCGACGACGTCCGTGCGTGCCAACAGAAATGCCAACGGCGCGCCGATGACGACGCTGGACAGCGACACCGCGAGCGCCAGCATGGCCGTGTTCGCGGCCAGCACTCGCGAGCGCGGGTCGGTTGCTAGCATGACGACGCTTCCCGCGGCCGCGAAGGCCGCCCACAGAAGCAATCGGCCCGTTCTGCCTGCGGGAAGTCGCATTTGGCTAGTGTAGGCACAATGGGAACTGCGCGACAGCACACCGCGGCTAGCGGCGTCGTCGGCAGTGCGGGGGATTCACCTGGAATCTGACCGGACGATTTGCTACAAGTTTCGGCCTCTTCGGCGGTTTCTCGATTCTTCCTTCATCGTTCCAGCAGTCTATGCAGGGCCGAGCCCACAACTTGGCGGCGCTGGTGGTGTGTTGTTGCCTCGGCCTGGCCGCGGGCTGCGCTCAGACTACAGAGAGCGTCACCGGCTTCGTGACTAAGCCCTTCCGTCCCAAGTCGGCCGAAGACCTGCTGCAAATCAAAACGCCCGACGACCGCCGCAAAGAGCTGCGCGAGCTGGCCAAAAGTGTTGGCAGGCAGTCGCCGGCCGAGCAAGAACGGATCGCGCGCGAGCTGGGCGCTGAGATTCGCAACGAGAGCGATCCCTTGATGCGGCGGGCTATTTTGCGGGCGCTGACGGAATGCCAGGCGCCGCTGGCATTGGCGGTGCAGGTGGCGGGCACGAAGGATAGCGACACCGAGGTTCGCCGCGTGGCTTGCGAGTGCCTTGGCAAGCGCGGCGGAACCCAGGCCGTGCAGGAACTGACGCGCGTGGCCAATAGCGATACCGAACTCGACGTACGGCTGGCCGCGGTCCGCGCGCTGGGTCATACGCGGGATGCAGCCGCCATGCCCGTGTTGGCCGAAGCCCTGGCCGACGCGAACCCGGCCATCCAGTATCGCGCGAAAGAGTCGCTGCGCACTGTCAG
>CAZUPX010001157.1:0-5554 GCA_964622155.1 uncultured Planctomycetaceae bacterium
GCGTGCTGGGCGACGACGGCCGACTGCGAGTGGGCATCGGCTGGCAAGGCAGCCCGACGTATTCGGGCGACCGCTGGCGGTCGATGCCGCTGGCCCAATTCGCGCCGCTGGCGGCAGTCGAGGGAGTGCGGCTCGTAAGCCTGCAGAAAGGACCTGGCGCCGAACAACTGGCCAACGCTGCGTTCGACGTCGAAGACCTGGGAGCGCAACTCGATTTGGGCGAAGCGGCGTTCCTCGACACCGCGGCGGTGATCCAGCATTTGGACCTCGTCATCACGTCCGACACGGCGCTGGCGCATCTGGCGGGTGCGCTGGCCGCTCAGGTTTGGGTTGCGCTGCCGCTGGCGCCCGACTGGCGCTGGCTACTGGATCGTCCAGATAGCCCGTGGTATCCTACGATGCGATTGTTCCGCCAAGCCAAATTAGAAGACTGGGCAGAGGTATTTCAACGGATCGAGCGGGATCTGTCGACATGGGCCCGCGGCAAACGCAGTGGCGGCTTTGCGTGAGACCGGGGCTTGCCGCGCGGGGCTTTGCTCCGCGATTGGCGAGGTTGATAAAGGCCAGGATGTCATTCTTCAACAGGCTGACAAGAGGCCCTTCACATGACGGTCGAGACGGGTAAGGTCGCCGGGCGCAGGCCGCTGCATTTTTCCAACTACGACGAGCTGCTGGACTGCGCTCGCAAGCTGTCCCAAGGGCCGACGCGCCAACTGGGCAACTGGTCGCTCGGTCAAATCTGCAAGCATCTGGCCGTGACGATCGACTCGTCAATGGACGGTCCGGCGTTCAAGCCGCCTTTTTTGCTGCGACTGGTCGGCCCATTGTTGAAGAAGCGATTCCTCTCGCGACCGATGCAGAGCGGTTTCAAGCTGCCCAAGACAGCCGGCAAGCTACTTCCGCCCGAGACTACCACGGCAGACGGCCTGGAGCATCTTGAACGATCGGTGGCCCGCCTCGATCAAGTGCCGGCGCGCGCGCCGCACCCCGTGTTCGGCAAACTGTCGCGCGACCAGTGGGACCAGCTACAATTTCGTCATGGCGAGCTGCACCTGAGCTTCATCGAGCCTCAATAAGCACAAACGCTTGCTTATGCCACCGGACTACGCGTTATCTCGGGAACCATTCCATGGTTGAAACGGGCAAAGTCGCAGGTCGTCGGAAACTTCACTTCTCCAGTTACGACGAGGTGCTCTCCGAGGCACGTCGTTTAGCCGCCGCGCCCACGCGGCAATTGGGCAATTGGTCGCTCGGTCAGATCTGCCGGCACCTGGGGATCGCGATGGACCGCTCGATTGCCGGCGAGCAGCCGTTTCGCGTGCCTTGGAAGCGACGCCTCATGGGTCGACTGTATCGCTGGAGTGTGCTCAACCGTGGATTTCCGCCCGGGGTGAAGCTGCCCAAAGATGCCGCGGCGCTGATCCCTCCCCCGACCTCGCCCGAAGACGGCCTGGCGGCTTTGGAAAAAGGAATCGCTGCTCTGCGCGAGACGACCCATCGAGTCGCGCATCCCGTGTTGGGCCGAATGAACGTGCGACAGTGGGACAAGTTCCACCTTCGCCACGCCGAGATGCACCTGAGCTTCATCGAGCCGCAGTGACCCTCGCCGGTGCGATGCATTCTAGGTCTGCCGTACGGGTGGTGCCGGCGAAGTCATCCTTCGCGTCTTCGTCAGCCGCGCCAGGCCCCTTGGCATTGCGGAGGGCGCGAACCGCTGACTTCTTCTTGCGAGATACCCCATCTTTTTCTTGACAAACAAAACCGTCCGCACACAATGGGGGGGTGCGTTTGCCTAAGATGGCGGAGCCGGCAAGCGACCGCTGCGCTGGGGATGGGCCGTCGGTTGAAGAAAATCTTCGGCTGACGCGTGGCAAGCGCCGTCGTTTCGCATCTCTTGGAATGGTGGACAAGCAGTCGCCCAGCGTCGAGGTGGACGAGCCCACGCCGGGTCGGACATCATCGGCCATGTGCCACAACGCTTCCGTATACTCGACCGCTGCTTTGCCAGATCCGGCCAAAGGGGGCGGTCATGTGCCCCCGACTTACCCACTTCAAGGACACTCCCCGGGAGAACCACATGCGCCGCCGACCACGCCGCCTGCATGCCGAGCCGCTAGAAGCCCGGATTACCCTTTCGGCCACCGAATTGCCGAACGATGCCGATACCACGCTGCTTTTGCACTTCAATGGCGACCTGAACGGGGCGGCGGGCGAGACGCCGTTGGCGCAAACCGGAATCAGCTTTCCATCGGGCCTGATCAATCAGGCCGCCCACGTCGCCGATCCAGGCAAGGTGCGCTACGCCACGAGTAACAACATCGAGGCGGCTGAAGGCACCGTCGAGTTTTGGATCAAGCCCGACTGGGGCGGGAGCGGCGCGGCCGATCACGCGCTCTTCGAAGTCGGCGACAACTTTAACAATGGGATGCTGCTGGTCATTGACGGCGCCAACAATTTGCGGTTCATCCAGTGGGGCGACGACCCGAGCACCCCAGCCGTCGAGGCAAGCGTCGAACGCGGCGTGGGGGTGGCGGCCGGTTCTTTGATCGTGGGCCAATGGTATCACTTGGCGACCACCTGGAATGGCGCCACCGGTGAGTTGAACTTGTATCTCAATGGGCAGCCGGTCAAGTCGCTGAACAAGGGCGTGGAGTTGTCCAGTTTCTCAACCAGCTACTTGTCCATCGGCGCGGAAGTCGACGACCAGGTTCCGGCCGAGGCTGCATTCGACGAGTTCCGCATTTGCAGCCGCGCGCGCACCGCGGCCGAGATTCACGCCGACTACGCTTCCGTTCTTGGAATACTTCGGGGCCCCGGCGGTATCGCCGCCGATTCGACCGGGCGTTCGATCCTGGCGGAGACTGGCGCGCATCGTGTCATCGTCTATTCGCCCGCTGGCCAGGAGCAATTCGGCTTCGGAAGTTCGGGAACCGGGAATGGGCAATTCAACAACCCGCGCGATGTGGCGGTCGACGGCGCGAACAACATTTATGTGCTCGATTCGCTCAATAATCGGGTCCAACATTTTTCTTCCTCCGGCGCTTATATTTCGCAATTCGGAACAAGCGGCGCCTCGCCAGGGCAGCTCAACGCGGCTAGCGGGATATTTTTCGACACTGCAGCGGACAAGATCTACGTGGCCGACACGCTCAATCAGCGCGTCCAGCGATTCAACAGTAACGGAACCCTCGACACGCTTTGGGGCGCTGGCGGCGTCATTGGTACCACGGGCACTGTGAAGCGCGACCATACGGGTTTTGACTCGCCTTCCGATGTGGCTGTCAATCCGACGACCGGCGAACTTTACGTCACCGACTTCGGCAATCAGCGTATTGAAGTGTTCTGGCCCTCGGGAATTTACCAGCGAACGTATTTGTCGGTCTATCGAGCCAACCAAATCGCGTTCGACGCAGGCGGAAATCTGTATGTTGCCGGCGAGGATCCGAACGACGGCTATACCGCGTACGATGGGCGTTTACGCCTCCTACGCGCGGGCGAATCGCTGGTCACCGAACACTATACAGGAGGCGCGCTCGATGACATCGGCCGCATTGAAACGGGCGTCGCGGTAAAGCCCGACGGTTCGATCGTATTTGTCGACACCCTCAACGGCCGTATCGCCGCCACGAGCGCCGCCTTTGACCTCCCGGCCAGCGACCTCAGTATCGAGAACGAGGGTGCCCAGGTCACGTTTCGCTGGAAGACCCAGGTGCCCGTCGTCAGTGTCGTTCACTACGGGCTTACCACCAGTCTTGGCCTTGAGCAGGCCGACAGCGTCCCGACGACCGATCACGTGGTCACCGTCACGGGGCTTGTGCCCAATACCCGGCTGTATTATGCCGTTGGGTTTAAAGATTCCTTCGATGGCCACCTGCGTTTTTCGCCGGTCGATCCTATCAACACCGGGGTCGTCAGCGGGCACCAATTCCTGCGTCTGAAGGTGGCCGGAGTTATTTACACGGACTCCAATTCCGGAGCCGGGTACACGATGCGTAGCGACCTGGCCGCAGCCCACTCATTCTACACGCACGTTGCCGAGTTCTACTGGCGCAACAGTTCGTTCTCGCTGTGGCCCGACGTGACGATCATCGAAATCAATAAGGACATCACAGCCCCTTACGACCTCTTCGGCAATTTTCAAGCAGATCTGGCGGCGGCGGGTTACTCGGCCGCCGACGACTTTGACGCTGTCTGGGGATCGTCCGTCATGTCCCCTGGCAATTTTGGCGGCGGTGGCACGCTCTTCGGCCGGTTCGTCGGCATGTGCGAATTCGCCAGCCAGGATGACTGGACCCTGACCCACGAGGGCAACCATACGCTGGACTCGATCTACGATTCGATGGGCTTGCACAAGTATGAGTTCAACCACGGCATCTGGGCCATACCGGGAGGCGTTGGAAGAGATTGGGGCATGAACGCGCAAATCTTGCGAAACATGCTGCCAGCCAATTTCACGGCTGTCAGTGGGCCGTTCACGAAAGTCATGGTTGCGCCCGATGCGGATGGCGATGGCGTCCCGGATTCCAGTCCCGCTGGTCTGACAAACGCGCTGGCAATTACTGAAGCCACGGCCGGCTCCTCGACGGCCTCGGCTGACACCGATGGCGATGGCACGAGCGACCTGGCCGAGCTGATGGCCCTGCCCAATCACGGCACCAATCCGCTGGTCGGCGACACGGACGGCGACGGGGTGCCCGACGATCGCGACTTGAACCCCGCGTACAAAATGAACGATCGGATTTATCGCGGCACTCCGATCATCGACGGTTCCGTGTCAACCGCTGATGGATGGACGGTGCTGACGAGCAATTGGGGTTATTCCAATTCCGGACTTACCGGGAACGGCGTCGATGACAATGATCTCCACCAGGCGCTGTCAACGACGTATGCTGCCTGGGACAGCAATTTTCTCTACCTGGCTTACAAGGGACCCGCGGCCATCACAAATCTCAAGATCGATGGTAGCGCCGATAATTGGTTCGTCTCGCCGGACAATTACGATCTAAACTTGGACAGCGGAGCGTCCAATTACAGCGTTCAAGTCAATGTGGGCGTGCCGGACATCTATCGGCAGATCGACAATAGCGGGGAATTCAGCGAATTCTTTGACACGAACCCACAATTCATCCTCCCGTACCAGGGCCGAACGATCCACGACCACCCCACCGATGGATTGGGGTTTGCCGACCGGCTTGTTAAGGAATCAGACTTGAGCTACAACCGCGGCGGCAGCGGAAACAACAACGTCTGGGAAGTCGCCATCCCGTGGTCCAACGCTACGAGTTTTCACGGGCAGGCGGGCAAGATGTTGGCCTTATGGTACAAGATCAACGGAGACTTGCTGTTTGAGACCGATGATTTTGCTCGGGTCCTCCTGGCCGATGTGGTCGTCACCAATACACTCGACGCCGGCGCCGGCTCTTTGCGACAGGCGATCCTCGATGCCAACGCTGCGCCCGGGTTCGACGTCATCGAATTCAACATCCCTGGCAGCGGGCCGCACACCATCGCGCCGCAGTCAGCGTTGCCCACCATCACCGATCCAGTCTTCATC
>CAZUPX010001158.1:0-6916 GCA_964622155.1 uncultured Planctomycetaceae bacterium
CCCTCGACGTCGATCTTGACGAAGATGTCGTCGCAAAGCTCGACGCGCTGGGCAACCGAGTCCAACGTGTCCACGCGGACTCGCCGGGTGACGTATTTCTCGTTCGTCCGCGGCGCCCCGAAAGTCGAACCGCCAGAATGCGTTTGATTCCACTGCATGTCGGCCAGCCCGCCCTGGCTGCCCAGCGCAAGTTGAAACGCCCGCACGCCGCCGTCTTGTCGCCGTGCCCAACGATGCAACTTGGCAAACGTGGGCGCCACCGGCTCGAAACAGTAAATCGTCGCTTCCGGAAACAGCTTGCGATACTCGCGCGCCTTCTTTCCGATGTTGGCCCCGACGTCGAAGATCGTGCGGATCGGCAACTCGGCGATGCCCAGCAACTTGCGGCGCGACTGGGCGTAATCGATGATGGGCTTCATGCCCAGGTTCAGCCGGCAGAACTTGATGATTCTGGGATGAATCATGGGCGCTACTTTGCGCTGGCGCGCGACTGGGGTGGGAGAGTGGAGGAGGGATCGCCTGGGCCCATGATCTACATCGGCAGCCACGTTAGACCAGGCGAGAGATTTTGACCAACCACCGGACGGCAGCCAGCATCAAGTGGTTTCTTCCGCCGCACAACTATGCTGGCACTGCTGCCATGAGACGCGTTTCCGATACGCCTTGCTCAGGCCAATCCTCGACGGCGTCCGCCTTCCGGGCTACTCTCGCACGTCGTAGCACAACAGTGCGTCTTGCTCGCGCAGGTACATACGACCGCCGATGATCACCGGGTGAGACCAGCTCGGCTGGTCGACGTCGGGGATTTTGAATTGGCCCAACTCTTGATAATCCTGCGGTGTGGCGGCGATCAGCGCCACCACTCCATTTTGGAAGCGGACGAAGAGCTTGGCGTCTGCATAGGCGACGGCCGCTGACCCGGTTCCCGGGCCACGATTGTGACGCCAGGCGATGTTGCCGGTCTTCCACTCGACACAGGTCGGCGCGCCGGCATTGTGGCCGTGACCGCAATAAACGTATTCGCCAACCATGATCATGCCGCCGTGGTGGTTTTGAAACTGCTTGCCGTCGAGAAAATACTGTTCCTCGGCAATAACCCCGCTGTCGACGGCTTTCAACTTCAACAGTGCAGCACCGGTCCCATATCCCGACGAACAGAAGATGTAGTCATCGTGCACAAGCGGCGTGGGCACGTTGGCAGTTCCGTTGGCGACGCGATTGTAGCCCCACAGAAACTTGCCGTCCTTGGCGGCCACGCTCGCAACGCCGCGTCCCATGAGCTGAACATATTGCCGGACGCCGGCGCCGTTACTGATGACGATCGAAGAATACGCGGCGCCGTCGCCCCCCTTGTCGCCCAAGTTCGGGATCGGCGCCCGCCAAATGTCGGTGCCGGTTTTCTTGTCCAAAGCCACGATGCCCGCGTCGCTCCCGCCGGGCGTACAAACAAGTTTGTTATCATCGATCAGGGGCGACTCGCTGAATCCCCAATGCGGCACTCGGCCATCGAAGTCAGTCTTCAGATTCCTCTGCCAGATGGTCTTTCCGCTGTCGGCTGCCAAACACGCCAGGTCGCCGTGGGGCCCCAATGCGTAGACGGCCGCGCCGTCGACGGTCGGTGTGCAGCGCGGACCTGCGTAGCCTTGCGGTTCCCAGACTTCACCGATGCGCGTGCTCCAGATCTGCTTGCCGTCAGCGGCGTCCAGCGCAATGACGTACTGGCCGTCCTGGCGGTCGCCCATCGTATAAATACGCCCGTCGGCAATTGAAACGCTGGAAAAGCCCCGTCCCAACCCGACCGCTTTCCAGGCCAACGGCGGACCGTCATGGGGCCACTCATCGACCAGACCTTTGTCCGGCGAGATACCGTCGCGCCGCTCGCCGCGCCACTGTCGCCAATCGGACCGGCTGACTTTCGACGCCGGCCGGCGATCGGCGGCGATCGCGCAAAGGCAAATACCGACCATTGCGGTCAGGCAGGCCAACAAAACAACCATGGGGCGGGGCATGCATTCACTCCTGAGCGGTGCAAGAGTCATGGAGGCGGGACTCGCCAAAGACAGCGAGTGAGCTTGGGGACTAAAAGCTTGCCCCAAAGTCTACTCGGCAGCGCCGGAAGTGGCAAGTTGACGCGCGCAAGTTGACGCGCGCAAGCATTGCGCCAATGCGCTGTGCTTGCGGGACTACCGCTGAGCCGTGGCGGCCGCGTCGGGCGCCAACTCGATGACGAGTGACCCTGCGGTCAGAAACGGAAGCGTCGATAGATCGATCTTCTCGGTCGCCGGGCGCCGAAAGATGTCAGCGGCTGACTTGGCGGCTGCCGAGACGACGGGCCCCTCGACCGTAGTCGGCGCACGCCACCCCACCAGCACGATGTACTGTTGAGCATCGTACAGCCACAACTCAAAGATGCCGGGGAAAGTTGTGGTGACGACCGGCACGCCGTCGAGCTTGCGCCCCTGGTTGAGCGGAAAAGGCTGGTCGCCGGTCACGCGAATCTTCTGCCATTGGATGCTGGTTGCCTTGGGAGTTCTGACGTCGACGTTCTCCCATGCGGGCACTTCCTTGAAGGTCTGCTTGAGCTTCGTTTGAACGTCGGCGGCCAGTTTCTCGGCATCCCCCGCCTTGCTCGGAGTTACCGCGATATAACAATAGTATGGGAGCTTTCCGCGTTCCGGATCGACGCCTTGGCCCTCATAGCAAATGCGCAGCCCCGGCAACTCCAGGAAAGGTGGATTGATGCGGTCGGCCCGCACCTTCGGACCGTCGTCCGGGTGAGGGCTGGCGGCGGTGTAGGACTTGGGGAATATCTGCGGCACGCGAATCTTAACCGGTGTGTCTGGAATCGAGCTCGGCGCCCATAACACTCGAAACGGAGCACCTGCACGTAACGTGTCGAGCCGCGTGTTCAACTGTGCGCTGTACTCCGACGTGCCGCAACCGACCAGCATGGTCGCCGCGACGGCAAGCCAAGCCGGGCCTGCAAACTTCACTTGGCGATTCATATCGATCCACCTCACATAAACCGTGGAATCCTCTATCAATTGTGCTGCCGCGGCGTGCGAAAAGTCAAGCCGATCGTGCTGGCGGTCCGGCCGCGCGCGCGGGTTGCCGGGGAGCCGCCCACGAACCATAATCAGCGTTTTCCGACACTCCCGGCCAGCCACCGCGCCCTCGACGAGGTCGAGATTTCGGCGGCTTCTCCAGCGGCGAGCGACACACTCTTGATGCGATTCTGGACTATCTGGCCGGCGGCCCTGCTGTGCACGACCATGATGGCGCTGCGCGTATCGGCGGCAGACGTCATTCCGCACGCCCAGGACAAGCCGCCCGGCCCGCCGCTGTCGCCCCAAGAGGCGATCAGCAAGATGACCGTGCCCGAGGGTTTTCAGGTCGAGCTGGTGGCCAGCGAACCGGACATCGTCAATCCCGTGGCGATGACCTTTGACGAGCGGGGCCGAGTTTGGATTACCGAGAGCCTCGAATACCCACGACAGGAAGCAGGACCGGGCCAGGATCGGATCAAGATTCTCGAAGACACCGATGCCGATGGCAAAGCCGACAAATTCACAATCTTTGCCGAGGGCTTTAACATCCCATCGGGCATCGCTGTTGGCCACGGCGGGGTGTGGCTGGCCAACGCTCCCGACATTCTGTTCTTACAAGACACCGATGGCGATGGCCGCGCCGACCGGCAGGAAGTCGTTGTGACCGGGTTTGGCCGAGACGACACACACGAGCTGCCCAACTCGCTGACTTGGGGCCCCGACGGCTGGCTCTACGGTCTCAACGGCGTGTTCAACGCCAGTCAGGTCACGCAGGGCGGCAAGCAACACGATTTCACCTGTGCGCTGTTTCGCATTCACCCGCGGACTCGCGAATTTCAACTCTTTGCCCAAGGCACCAGCAATCCTTGGGGCGTCGCATGGGATGGCGAGGGAAGTGCATTTGTCAGTGCATGCGTCATCGATCACCTGTGGCACCTCGCGGAAAGTGCGTATTACATTCGTCAGGGCGGGCCCTATCCGCCGTTCACCTCACCGATGGGCTCGATCGTCCGCCACAAGCATCAGAAAGCCGCTTATTGCGGAATTCATTTCTTCGACAGCGACGCGTATCCCGAGAAGTATCGCGAGCGGCTGTACATGGGCAATATTCACGGCTCGGCGATCAATGTTGATGCACTCTCCCGCGATGGCTCGACCTACACCGGCACCGCGGAGCCCGACTTTCTGGTGGCCAACGACGCCTGGTTCATGCCGATAGTGCAAAAGACCGGGCCGGACGGTTGCCTGTACATTCTGGATTGGTACGACCGTTACCACTGCTATCAAGACGCCCGTCGCGATCCCGCGGGCATCGATCGCCTCAAGGGGCGGCTCTATCGTGTTCGATATGGCGACACACCTCGCGCGCCACACTTCGATCTGGCGGCCGAAACTGACGAGCAACTCATCCAGCGGTTGCACAGTCCCAATGTGTTCTTTCGCGACGTCGCACAGCGCATATTGGCCGAGCGGCATGACAGCCAGACTCGCGGGAGGTTGGAACAACATGTCGACGACCATACTGCATCGCGCAAGGCACGGATGCACGCCTTGTGGGCGCTGATCGGCGGCGGGCCACTCGGCGTCGAGTTTCACGAGAAGTTGC
Source organism: uncultured Planctomycetaceae bacterium (assembly GCA_964622155.1). GTDB lineage: Bacteria > Planctomycetota > Planctomycetia > Pirellulales > PALSA-1355 > CAZUPX01. The sequence goes on from CAZUPX010001158.1 coordinate 4,654, forward strand.
TGACCAACGACGACCCGGGCTTTCGCGCTTGGGGGGTCCGCGCTGCCGGCAACATGGGGCAAGTCGAGCCGAGCCTGCGCGACAAGGTCGTTTCGCTGGCCCGCGACCCTGCGCCGGAAGTGCGGCTGCAAGTGGCGATCACCGCCACCAAGTTGGAAGGAGTTGATTCAGCCGGTGTCCTGCTCGATGCCTTGAATCACAGCGCCGACGACAAACTGATTCCACACGTGGTATGGCAAAATTTGCACCCGCTGCTGGAAAACGACAGCGGCGCGTTTCTGCGACTCGTCGTTGGCGGCGACATGCGAAGTCGGCCGGGCGTGGCAGCGCTGATGCCCAAGGTCATTGATCGTGTGCTGGCCAGCCACCGCAGCGGCGCGGCTTTGGAACTTGTGCGGACGATCTTCGCAGACTTTGCAGCCGATAAGGCGCTCGTCGCGAAGTGCTTGACCACGCTGGCGGCCAAACTCGAGAACCATGAAATCACGAGCGAACAGTTGGGCCAGATTCGGCCACAGGTCGAACCGATCGTGCGAAGGATCCTCGGCGGGCCGGCAGGTGACCCTCTGTACGTCGATGCAGCGCTGCTGGCGGCAACGTGGAAAGACTCGCAGGCTCTCGAAGTTGCCCGCAGATTGTTCGCAACGCAGGCGCTGCCGACGGGCCGCCGCGCGCAAGCGCTTGACGCGCTCGTGGCCGCGGAGGATGAGTCTCTCGAAGCGTCGGCCGGCGAGCTTTTTCAAAGTCCCCAAAACAGTCCGGTCGAGTTACGGGCCGCGGCGCTGGCGTCGCTCGCGCGCCTGGACGCCCCCTGGGTGGCTCGGGTCGTGTTGGCCAGCTATGGTCAGTTGGAAGCGGAATTGCGTCCTCGTGCGATCGGACTCTTGACCCAACGCCGCGCTTGGGCCGAAGGTCTTTTGGACGCGATCGGCGCCGGGCAAATTCCCCCCTCAGCGCTCAATGCCAACCAGGTCAGGCAGCTATTGATCGAAGCCGATGACGCGCTGACCGCGCGAATCAACAAACAGTGGGGGTCGGTGCGCAGCGATCGAGACCCGAGGCGCGACGACGTGATCGCCCAGATGAGGTCGTTTCTGCGGCAGACACCGGGCGACCCATCAGCCGGCCAGGTCGTGTACAAGCGAGTCTGCGGACAGTGCCATAAGCTGCACGGCCAAGGCGAGGACGTCGGGCCCGACATCACCGCCAACGGACGCAATTCGTTCGAGCAGTTGCTGTCGAACGTCTTCGATCCCAGTCTGGTCATCGGAGCGTCGTATCAGGCTCGGACCGTCGTGACAACGGACGGCCGCGTGCTGTCGGGTCTGGCGGCCGAAGAGAGCGACCAACGCGTCGTGCTTAAAACCCAAGGAGGCAAACTCGAAACCATCGCCCGGCCCGAGGTCGAGAGCATCTCAACCAGCCGGTTGTCGCTGATGCCCGAGGATTTGGAAAAACAGCTCCAGCCACAGGAGCTGGCCGACCTGTTTGCGCTGCTGGTGCTCGACAAGGCGCCGGGCGATCCGACGGCCAAGAGATTGCCGGGCTCGCAGCCGATCGCGCCGCGCGAAACGTCCGATCCGGCCGAATATCGCGGGCTCGTCGAGCAAGTCGCGCCGGGCTTCACGACGTCCAAGGTCGGCAAGCCCGGAGTGGCAATCCTCGCCGAATATGCCGGCCAGCCCGGTGTGTTGAGAACTCAAAGCGTTAGTGTCAACGAGCCGTGTGTGATGCGCGGTACTTTCGAGGTCCCCAAAGGCAAGCGGACGCGACTAGTGTTGACCGTTACGAACGATTCCGCAAGTTCATGGACCTTGAAGGTCAATGCCGACGGCCACTCGTTGCATCAGTCGGCGATCGGCGTTGATCCAGCCGACGCCAGTTGGCAAACCATTTCCGTCGATCTTTCCCAGCGAGCCGGCAAGAAGATGAAGTTAGAAATAATGCATGCGGCACATTCGGGCAGGCTTAGCCCGGCATATTGGGGCCAGGTCGAAATCGTTTCAGAGTAAAGATTGGCGGACTGAGCTGCCCGCTACGACCAATCACCAGCACCAAGACACGTGGAGTTCCTCGGCATGGCGGATTATCAGCTTCCAGTCCTCTCAAAGCCTGGCAAAGTCAAACGCAAACAAGTCCTGTTGGTGGCCAGCGGCGATCTGCGACTCAGCGCGAATCAAAAGTGTTGGCCGGCGCAGCAGGAAATGGAAGTGGGATTGTCGCGGGCAGTGGCCCAGGCCGGCTATGAAGTCGTGCGCGCGCA
>CAZUPX010001159.1:0-6427 GCA_964622155.1 uncultured Planctomycetaceae bacterium
CATCGGCGACGTGGCCGACAACGGCCCGCGCTGGGAGCAGCTCTTGTCAGTGCTGCCGCTGCTCGGGCATCTGCCGATTGGCGCGATCATCATCAAGCTCGGCAATCGCCGAATCAAGATTCCAAAGGAACTGGCCCGCGAGCTTGGGAATCTAAGTTCCGAGGAACGAAAGTTGGTCCTGGCTCATGCCGGCGCCGCGAAGTCGGACGACGAAGCGGCCGCTATAATCAAGCGCGGGGTAACGGCCGGAGGATCACCGGAGCATCATATCGCGACAAACAAAAACTGGATATCGACTCTTCGAGGAGGACCGTGGAGCCCGAGATTTGAGAAACTGTTTAAGAAAGCCGGACTGACCCTTGAGGATGTCGCGAATAGAGTTCGAATTCCTGGTCATCAAGGGCCACACTCGGAAGACTATCATCGGGAAATATTTAACCGCTTGACCGACGCTACGAGTGGAAAAAGTGGGGCCGAGTACAAGCAGGCATTACTGGATGAGCTTGCGATAGTTGCTAATGAGATTGCGACGCCAGGAACCCTACTGAACCGCTTGCTGACCAAATAACCGAGGGCTCAATATGTCACGGACCACGGCCAAGCTGATTTTTGATGTTCGCCCTGACTTCACGAGATTCCCCGGTCAATGGTTTTTGGACGAACCACTCAGCGTTGATGGGACGGAAATTGACGCTCGTGAGTTTACAGAAGGCGTCGCGTACCGCGGCATGCGGCCCGCGACAGTTCCGATTGCCAATATGGGCAAAGAGGTCGCGTTTCACTTAGGCGCTTTTGATATGCCGGTGGTGTCTCGCGCAGTCGGCGAAACAATAACGCGGATCGCGGGTAGCGACGTCGAGGTATTTCCGATCGACGTTCCAACCGCCAAGGGCAATTACTCGATCCTCAATGTGATTTGCCGGCTCGAATGTCTGGACGAGTCCCGCTCAGAGTTTACGCGGTGGAAAGAAGAGGACAGACGCCCCGATCGGCTTGGTGATTACCATGTGATCTCGACGATTCGGGTCAATGCGGAGCGCACAGGAAGTCATCATATTTTTCGACTGAGAGACTGGCCGCTTGCTCTACTTGTCTCCGATACACTTCGAGATGCACTCGAAGGGATTCCGAATCTCGGAATAGATTTCCATACGGCTTCGTGATTGAGAATCCACCGGAGAAGAAAGAGAGTGTCAGGTACGTTGGATTGCCGACGGAATTACACAAAGCTGCACTACATACTGGTGGGGCGGCGGTAATTCGTCAGGGCGGGAAATGAAGGGGGTACGACGATGCCGGTAGACCTATACAAGAGGGGACCCGCCATTACAGATATTGAAATCGACACCTTCGAAGCACGGATTCGGCATGCGCTGCCTTCCGATTATCGAACGTTTCTGCTCACCTGCAACGGAGGACGGCCGAATTTCCACGTCATTCGCAATGCGACAACGGGGGATCTCGGTGTCCAAAGCTTCTTCGGCATCTGCGACAACGAGTCCTTTGACATTGACTCCGAATTTCGGAGGATGCGAGGTCGCTGGCCGAGTCGTTTCCTGTCTATTGGTATCGACGATTGCGGGAACCATTTTTGTCTTTCCTTAGGCGCGCCGGATTTTGGAAACATCTACTGGTGGTTTCACGAAGCGGAAGCCGACGAGGACGAGGAGCCGACCGAGCTAAATCTGCATCTGGTGGCCGGGTCGTTTTCGGAATTCTGGGATCGCATGGAACCGATCGATCGCGACGAATACCTGGCAGAGAAGGGCTTCGATTTCGACGCTGGGGAAGAAAACGGTTCCTGACACCTTTTCGGTGGCCTCACGTACACGGCGAGCGGTGGAAGTGGACGTGCTGCCACTTGCCTTGCTGCAATTGCCAGACGCGCGTTTCTTCGACGTGCGAGGTGCGCGGCGAGCCGGTCTCGTCGAGCGACTGCACGAGCCGTACATAGCTGATGACAGCCACGTCTCCCATCAGCCGCACGTGGGGAGTAGACATCGTCGTGTTGCGAGGGCCCTCGGACGGTCCCAGCTCGAAATAGAAACGGTGGAAATCGAGTCCTTCGATCAAGTGCCCGCGTCCCTCGGGCTCGATGGCCGACAGCGTCGGATCGCATAGCTCTTCGTACGTCTGCCAGTCGCCGGCGGCGATGCTGTCCAGCAACCGTTGATTCAATGCCAGCAATTCGTCTTTGACCGTTTGAGCCATGACGGGCGATTCCAAAAGCTGACTATTTGAGAAGGTTGAGCTGGCGCAGTTTCTCGCGGCACTCGTCGCGTTCGCGGCATTGCTTCAAATTGGCCCACGACGGATCCTGAACCGCCATGAAATCTTCGTCGGCCGCCTGCGTTTTTCCGACGCCGACCAGCCGTGCGACGAGCCGCACGATCACCTCGCGCTCCAGCCGCGTCAGAGCGGTCGCTTCGAGGCGGTAATCGACAAACGCCTCCCACACCAACGGAAACAGGGGCCGCACGATCTCGTGGCCGATCGCGGTGGAGTACTCGCGAATCTCCCACTGCGCGTGAGCATCCATCCGCAGCGCCAAAAAATGCAGCAGGTTGTGCAGATCGACTTTCCAGTACGCCTCGGTATAAGTCGACAACGGCAGGTCCTTGCGCGCTTGCTCGCGCGCCACCCCCAGCGCGATCCGCTGCTCGTACAGCTCGCGCGCCTGGCGTTGAAACTCGGCCTCGGCTGCCGACAGGTTCTGGCCTCGCGCCGCGTCCAGCAGCTCGCCGCTGCCCTGGCGATTGGTGGCGGCCTGCGTGCGCCAGCGGTCGGGCGAGGTGGTTTGCATGGCGTCGATGGCCAACGAATAGCGCGTGCTGTACTCGTTGACGTTGGCCGTGCGGTGGCGAATCCACTGCCGCCAGCAGTCCATCGGCACGCGCACCAGCAGCTTGAGCTCGGCCATCTCGAACGGCGTCGTGTGGTGATGACGCATCAGGTAGCGGATCAGTCCGCGATCGTCCGAAACTCGGCGCGTGCCCTCGCCATAGCTGACGCGCGCGGCCTGCACGACCGCCTGGTCGTCTCCCATCACGTCGACCAGGCATACAAAGCCGTCGTCGAGAACTGGGAATTTCTTCCAACGGAGCTGGGCGACTTGTTCGTCGTTCGAGGCCATCGGTGTGTTTGCCTACTTTTTTGCCATCAATTCTTCGACCAGTTTGGCCACCAGCGCCGGATTGTCCTGCTTCACCAGGTGCTCGATTCGCTTCTCGGGGATTTTCAGTTTTTCCAGCGCCGAGCGGACGTTCTTCCAGGCTTTCTGCCGGGCCTTCCCCTCGGCCAGGTACAGCTCGCCGGCCAGCTCGCCCAGCCGCTGCAAGCCAATCGCTTCGCGGTTGGCGTAGTAGTTCTTGATGATCTTGTCTTGATGTTTCGATCGCTCGGCCACGGGGCGGTTCCTTGCGGTTGGCGTCGGGCGGAAACAGTGCGCTATTGGTCCCGTGATCTTCTCGAAACAACGGCACTTTGGCAACCGGAAGCAACAGAGGGGTCAGAGAACAGGGTACAGGGGACAGTCGGAAAGAAAACAGAAATCTTCCCTAAGGTGCGTGTCCGCCGCTCCCTGTCCGGCTGTCCCCTTGTTCCCTATCAACTGTTCCCTTTCCGATTTTCACGCCGCGTCATACGATAGCCGGCAATGGCCAAGCGCGACTCGTGGCAGTTGTGGGGCGGATTCTGGGCGACCAGCTTGGGCACGCTGGCCAGCCGCGTGCTGGGGCTGGTGCGCGACATGGCGACAGCGGCGCTGTTGGGTCTTGGCGAAGGGGGCGTCATGGACGCCCTGGTCATCGCCTTTCGCATTCCCAACCTGCCACGGCGCATCCTTGGCGAAGGAGCGTTAGCGGCCAGCTTTCTACCTGTCTTCGCTCGACAGGTCGAGCACGACCCGCGCGCGGCATGGCGGTTGCTAAGTGCCGTGTTCGTTTGGCTGTCGATCGTGGCGACCGTGCTCGCGTTGGTGGCCGAGGGCGTGTGTGCGGCGGTCTGGTGGTTCGGGCTCGGCGGTGCTGCCACGATCGAGCTGGCGGGACTCACGGCGGCCATGTTGCCTTACGCAGTTTTGATTTGCCTCGCGGCCCAGGCATCCACCGCGTTGCAAGCGCTGTTGGAATTTCGTCTGCCGGCGCTGGTGCCCACGATCTTGAACGTTTGCTGGCTGGCCGCGGTTTGGATTGTGGCGCCGCGTTTCGCGCCCGACAAGCTGGCTCAGGCTTACGCGATCGCCGTTGCCGTGGTTGTGGCCGGGGTGCTGCAACTGACCGTGCAACTGCCGGCTTTGTTTCGGCGCGGATATCGCTTCGAGTATGACTGGCCCAAGAGCCGCGATGCGTTTTGGCAAGTCATCGGCTCGATGCTGCCGATCATGCTGGGAATGGCAGTTACGCAGCTCAACACGCTGGCCGATAGCCTGATTGCCTGGACGCTCTCGTCGGAGCGAGCCGGCGCGACGCCGATCCCGTGGCTGGCTGGCGCGGTGAACTACCCGATGCGCAGCGGAGCCGCCGCGGCGATCTATTACGGCGAACGGTTCTATCAGCTTCCGCTGGCCATGTTAGGCATGGCGATCGCCACGGTGATCTATCCGCTCTTGAGCCGCCATGCCGCGCGCGGCGATCACCGACAGCTCAGCGCAGATTTGACGCTCGGGCTGCGGCTGGTTTGGTTCACCGCGCTGCCGGCAGGCATCGGCCTGATGCTGGTGGCGCAGCCGTTGGTGCGGCTGTTGTTCGAGCGTGGCGAGTTTACATCCGAAGACTCGGCCCGTGCGGCTCGCATGATCGTCTGTTATGCCAGCGGTGTGTGGGCTTACTCGGCGATACCGGTGCTCGTACGAGCCTACTATGCACTGAATGATCGCGTCTCGCCCGCCAAGATTGGGCTGGCGGCCATTGGGTTCAACGTGGCGCTGAATCTCGTGCTGATCTGGCCGCTGGCCGAAAGCGGACTGGCCGTGTCCACGTCGATTGCCGCCGGCGTGCAAGTGCTTTTATTGACCAGTGTCTTCTCGCGCACGCTGGTGCCGTTGGCCTGGCGCGAGTTGGCCACGACGTTGCTGCGCGGCTCGATCGCGACCGCAACGATGGCCGCTGCCGTGGTCGCGGTGGGGCATTTCTACTCGGTTGACGCCAGCGCCTCGCGCGGCGTGCTGGCAATCCACGTGACGCTGGCGATTGGCGTAGGCGTCGCCGTCTATCTGGGCATTGCCTGGCTGCTGGGCATGCGGGAACTACGGCTGCTGGTCGTGCGGCCGAGGAACGAGCGAGCGTAGCGTCGGACACTACTCTCAAACACGCGGGTTCGGCAGCAGCCCCCGCATGACGTCACATCCGCTTCGGTGGTCTCAGTTACCGCTGAGCACCGCGGTTCTTTTTTCTAGTGGCAAGTTTCAGGGAAGAGGTGACAGTAAGAAAAAGACGCCAACACCCCTGTGTCCGACTGTCCCCTGTTCCCTGTAACCCGTCCCCTCAGTTACGCGATGATCTCCCGAATCGGCCGGCCAAAATCGATCGCCAGTCGCTTGCGGCCGGGGACTTCCAGTCGATTGGCCTCCAGGCCCAACTGGTGCAGCACGGTGGCATGGACATCGGTGACGTAATGCCGGTTCTCGACGGCATGGAAGCCCAGCTCGTCGGTCGCGCCGTGGGCGATGCCACCCTTGAGCCCGCCGCCGGCCATGACCACCGAGAACGCAAATGGGTGATGATCGCGACCATCGGTGCCTTGCGTGCCGGGCGTGCGCCCAAACTCGGTGCCGATGACCAGTATCGTTTCATCCAGCAATCCGCGCCGCTTGAGGTCTTTGATTAGCGCCGAAATCGGCTGATCAACTTCCGCGCACAGCTTGCCGTGGCCGGCCTTCAAGCCACCGTGAGCGTCCCAGGCCCCAGCGCCGCCATTCGAACCGTGGAATATCTGAATGAAACGGACGCCTTGCTCCACCAGCCGCCGGGCCACCAGGCACTGCCGGCCAAAGGTGGCCGTCTCTTTCCCGTCCAGGCCGTAAAGCTTTCGCGTCGCTTCGGTCTCGGCGTCGCAGTTGACCACATCAGGAACAGCAGTCTGCATGCGAAATGCCAGTTCGTACGACTTGATGCGGGCACGGATGGCGGCGTCGTGCGGATACTCGACCGCGGACAAGTGGTTCAGCCGCGAGAGCAACTCGAATTCGCCTTGTTGTTCTTCGCGATACACGTCGGCCGGCGTGCCGAACGGCAAGGGGCTCATGGGGTCGACGCTCAGTTGCACGCCACTGTGCTCGGGGCCGAGATAATTGGCGCCGTGAGCTCCGATGCCGCCGCAGCAATCGGCAATCGGCGTGCCCAGTACGACGAATCGCGGGAGGTTGTCGCTCAGCGATCCCAGCCCGTAGTGAATCCAGGAGCCGATCGTCGGCTGCAAGCCGTCGAGC
>CAZUPX010001160.1:0-3209 GCA_964622155.1 uncultured Planctomycetaceae bacterium
GCGCTTCCGATCCAACTGTCCCCGGCCGGCAGAAGCCAACCGTGTCGAAAGACCGAGCCAAGCGCAAGAATTGCCCCGGCCGCCGCCAGTGCCAGCGCCGCGTCGAGATATGGCCGGTCGGACGAGGGCTGCTGGGATTGGTCCGCCAGCCGCGGCCGCAGTCGCGCGTAAGCCCGCCACCCGCCGCAGGCCGCGAGGTAGGCAGCCGCGACGGGCGCGAAGAAGTACAGCGTTGCCGTCTGTGGATCTTGCATGGAAATCGGCACCCAGGTCGTCCCACGCTTATTCGCTCGATTGGCGCCGGAATTGGCACAAACTCTGTCACTCGACCGGCGGCAGAATATCCGGCTCGACCTGATACCCTTCGGCCAGGGTGTTGGTCATGTTGAACAAGCTGGCGATGGCCAGCACTTCGCCGAGCGCTTCGGTCGACAGGCCCAACTTGCGCAGGGCAGCCGTGTGCGAGTTGACGCAATAGGCGCAACCGTTCGTGGCCGAAACCGCCAGGGCGATGATCTCGCGCGTCGACGGCTCAACGTTTGAACGACGCCCCGTCGCCTCGGGGTGCATCAGTGTTTTGAGTGTCGTCCAAACGAGTTCCAACTGCGTCGCGTTGGTGGCTAACGTGCGCCACAGATTAGGCACGAAGTCGATGTTCTTGGTGCGCTTGATGTCGGCGAAGATCCCGGCAACTTTGCCCCGCGCCTCGCTTTCGGCCACGGGACGCACGGTCGCGATGCGTGGTTCGTTCATCGCAGTCCTCATTGGCGAAAAAGAAGATTAACCACAACGTCACAAAGGACACAATGACGCACGGAGTAATTCAGCGGAACGACGGCAGGTGCATCGCTGCAACGCAAGCCAATTTCATTGTCGTCTTCTTCGCGCCCTTTGTGACTTTGTGGTTCAGTTACTTTCGTGATTTACTCAAGCGCCGAATTTCAGCAGATTCCAATGATTCAAAAACCATACGAAGGCCAGCCCGGCGACCAGTACGGAAGTGTAGTGCAAGCGGCCTGAAAACCGCCAATAACCCTTAGCCCAAGCCACCAGCGAACACACCAGCATCGCGAGTACCAGCGCTGGCACCAGAAGCGTACATACCAACAAGATGTTGAGCATGGGAGGCACCCCAAACACGATTTGGTCCGGGTCGCTCAATGGGATCATGCTCACGGCCAGGATCGCCAGGACCACCAGGCAGGTGAACCAGCCAATCAGGCTGGCGACGCGCGCACCCCTCGATGATCGCGGGTCAACGAGGCGGGCTTCGCGCGTCACAAAGGCCACGACTGGCCAGCCGATGAGGGCCGACAGAAACAGCGCCACGCACGCCACCACGAGTGCCAGATTGAATCGCGGTGTCTCGATCGTAGGCAATCGCTCCAGGGCCGTCGAAGGCCCGCTGCCGACGAATAAATGCGTAATGTGGCCGTCATCGGCTTCGCGAAATGCCAGCGAACCCTGTCCATCGACCTCATGAAACACCAGCGGCGCGACCTCGACGAATCGTTTGGCATTTTCTCCAGACTGTACGACCAGCGTGTCGCCGTCGATGCTGACGTCGGCCACGCCAAACAAGGCCCCCACCTTGGCAATCGACGTGTATGAGTGTCGGATCGCGCCATACTTGCCGGCGTAGCGCGCAAGCGCGTCGTGCGGCTCAGCCGCCGGCTTGACCGCGGGCACATCGAGCGGTGGCCAGTAGCGGTCCAGCAGGATCTCGAAGACTTTGTTACGCGCTCCGCCGCCACTTTCCGTGTTGTATGAAATGAAATAACCCGCCTTGTGCTTGGGCAGCGTCACGTAGTGCGAATGGAACCAACGTGTATCGCCCCCATGTTCGACAATCTCCTCGCCGTTGTACGACATGCGCATGAAGCCGTAGGCCATGCCCGGTTGCGATGCGTCGTGCGTCCAGAGCGTCTCGCGCATTTGCTGCGCGGTCTCGGGCTTGAGAATTCGCGCGTCGTGGTACTGGCCGTCTTGCAGGTGCGCGATCATGAATTTGGCGATATCACCGGCCGAGGCCGCCATCGAACCGGCCGGGGCCGGCGGCACATATTCGAACCCTTGCTCCCAATATTTCCCGCTTGCGTACTTGTAGCCCTTCGACATGTCGGCCGACAGTTTGTCGGCGGCCGGCTGGCGAACGGTCGTGTTGTGCATCTCCAGGGGTGTCAACAGATGCTGCTCAATGTAGTCCTCCCATGGCATGCCCGACACTTGCGCCACAATGTAACCTGCCAAGGCGGTGCCATGGTTCGAGTATGAGCCCAGCACCCCGGGCGGTCGCACGCGCGCCGGCAGGTTGCGAGCCAACAATTTGCCCAGCGGCTCGTCACTGGGCTCGCGACCGAACAAACCGATCACGTGGTCCTCGAAGCCCGGCGTGTGCGCCAACAGGTGCTTGAGCGTGATCGGTTCTGGGTAGGTCTGCGGAATCTTGAAGTCGGTCAAATAAGTGTTGATGTCGGCGTCCAGGTCCAGCTTGCCTTGCTCGGCCAATTGCATCACCGCGGTCCAGGTGAACAACTTGCTGACCGAGCCTATGCGAAACATGGTCTTTTCGGGGTCGACCGGTTTTTTCGCCGCCACGTCGGCATAGCCGTAGCCTTTAGCGAAAAACGGCTTGCCATCGACCACCATCACAAACGTGGCCCCGGCAATGTGCTTGTCCTTGAGCTGCGTCGCCAGCACCCCGTCGACGAACGCAGCCAATTCGGCCGGATCGGTTGGGCTACGTTGCACGGGCGGCGGCGGCGGCGGCTCTTGCGCACCGGCAGGGGCGACCCAAGCCAATGTCGCCACCAGCACGCAAGTGTTTGTAGCAAGTCTCCTATGAGCTCTCATCGCCTGGATCTCCGGTTCATGATTTTTCAGTCCACAGCTTGATCTTATTCGTCGCCGCAGGCCGATTCTTGCGTCGCTGGCTGCTCATTGCTTCATCCGTTTTTCGAGCACGTCGATTGCTTCGTCGTAGACCTTGACTACTTGCCGCCGCTGTGCGTCACTGACAAAGTGGGCCTGGGCCTCGATCTTCTCGACCGCGGACTTCATCTCCTGCAAGAGTCCGGCCGCCGTCTCGCGGTCAAAAACGCCCTTGCCCGCCAGGTGAATGTAAATCGGGCTGGTATGAGAAAACAGCCTGCCGCCGAACTCGTTCTCGCCCGAGGGCTCTTGCAGCTCCGGATCGTCGGGCACTGCCG
>CAZUPX010001161.1:0-4039 GCA_964622155.1 uncultured Planctomycetaceae bacterium
GTTACCAGCGTTTTCTCAGAAAGTGCAGAATTGATACCCAGCATTGCAAATGGCGCAGTTGTAATCAAAGGCGCGCGTGTTCGCCGCGCATTGGGCAAGGCAACTCGCGTCGCAGGCCGGGCAATAGAGGTTTTTGGCTCCCCAGTCTTCCGTAAGCACCCTGGCGATCTGTGAGCGGCTCTTGTAATCCAAGGCCAATTCAGGATTCATTATCAGATTCACAAAGGTAACCTTCCGTCAACGCGATAGTACAATGCTTCTGGCCGACGTGTGGACTGAGGGGTAGCCGGCTCATGGGGGGCAGTCACCGCGGGCCAGACAGGATTTATATTATTCCCCTGTCAGTGGGTGGTGAACAGAGCTTTGCATGGATAGCTCCCTTCCGTCGCTTGGTCAGTGACTACGAACGCCTCAACGAAGCGCCATACGCGAATCGTAGATTCGATCAATTCCGGCGTAACCCACGCGGGGCCCCGCCAGGGACTTTGGCCACATACTTGGTCGCCATCATGCTCACTCCACTTATGTGACTTATTAACATCCGAAGTGGTCATCACTTTTGCCAGTTGCAGAGAGCGTCTTCTAAGGCCATTGGCGATATGCTCAAACGGGCGGCCAATTCGGCAGCCAAGTAGTCCAATTGTCCTATCGACCGATTGCCCCAAAGCCTTTGGGCACCTTTCGTCGGACGAGTCGCCCCCCGCAGATAACACGAAGCAGGCTCGGCCACGATTAGGCCCAAGTCGAATAGCAGTGAAGGAAAATCGAACCGCCCGGTGCGACCAATTCTCTTAATCGGTTTTAGACGGCGATAGAGCACGTCGAACGGATCGCTGTCGGTTGAATGCAGGGAAACCAGCTTCGCCGGTCCGCCGTTAGCCGAAGCCAAGTTCAAGAACGACTCAATCACATTCCAAATATCTGCTGGCTGCTTCGACTCATACTTGCGGTGATTGCCGTACGCCAGCGTCTGAAGTTCGGTCGCGTGATAGACCAAGCCAGAGCCTTGGCGTCGCTGCCAAGTGCGACGCAACAACCCGCCGCCACTGCTGACGTAGATTCCCACCCCGTCAATACAGCCGGTCAGCAAACTAGTCAGCAATCAATCGGCCTAGATAGGCAAACGGGGGCAAAGCGTGACACCGCGTGGCAAAACGGCAAAAAAATCCCGAAGCGTCATTTATCGCATCAAGGCATCAAGCGGTACTTATGACGCTTCTGGGCAATGCCCGGCAGAATCTGGCACAGATTCTGCTGAGTGGAGGCGGCGGGAATTGAACCCGACACCGCGACCGTCGGGCCCGCCGTCTTTGCGGACTTTGTACCACATAAGATTCGTCTTGTAGCGGAATCCCCAGGCCCGCATCACCAACAATCCTTCCTCCAACAGCGCGTTGGGACACCACAAGTAGAGATGGCTCGTGTCGCTGGCGTGGACTGCGACGGGCAGGGCTCGAATTTCGTTGAGCGTCATTGTGCGATAGCGGCGCAAACGTTTGTGCTCGGGCGCCACTTTCCCCGTCCGGTTCTGAAACTGCCACGGTGGGTCGGCGAGGATGGTCGAGAACTTCCCGGTTTCAATTTCGGATAGACCGCTCATGCCAGTTCCTTCGACAGTTGCGAATGAATCGAGCTGCCCCATAGACTACCACGGCGATCGGTGCAGCCCAGTGGCATCCTTGCGGCGGGGTACGGGTGCCTTAGAATGAGCCATTCAGACTGACTGGCATCACAAGACTCATCGCGGAGCAAAAGAAAAATGCCGCGTCCTGGTGGTTATTGGCTCGTCAAGACCGAGCCGGAATGTTTTTCGATCCAGCACCTGGCGGCGTGTCCGAAGGGGACGACGTCCTGGAGCGGCGTGCGAAACTATCAGGCGCGGAACTTCATACGAGACGGGATGAAGCTCGGGGATCGGGTGCTGTTTTATCATTCCAGCGCCGATCCGCCCGCGGTGGCCGGCACCGCCGTGGTCGTCCGCGAGGCATATCCCGACCCAACGGCATTGGACCGCCGCGATCAACACTACGACCCCAAGGCTACGAGCGATAATCCGATCTGGGTTACGGTCGACATCCAGCTCGAGCGTATCTTTCCCACGCCGGTGCCAATCGGCGCGTTGCGCGGTGTGGTAGCGCTGCGAGACTTGGAGTTGTTGCGCAAAGGTTCTCGACTTTCGATCCAGCCTGTCACCGCCAGGGAGTTCGAGATCGTCGAGGACATGGGGCTGGCGGCATACCAATCCAAGCAACCCGCAAAGGCGAAGAATCTCACAGCGAAGAAGGCAAAACGGGTACCGGCGAATTCGAGCTTGACCAAACACAAAAAGGCAGCGGGGCGGCGATAGGCATCTCGAATCGTCTTTATGAAGAATTCTCCGCACGAACCGCTGGCGTGGATTGAAGACGAGTTGGACGTGCTCGATTCGCTAAACTTGCGCCGCCGGCTGAAAACACGTCACGATGCTCGGCCCGGTTGCTTGTGCTTGGACGGGCGCGAGTTGGTCAATTTTGGATCGAACGATTATTTGGGCCTGGCCCACGACTCACGGCTGGCGGCCGCGGTGATTGAGGTCGCGCGCGATGGCTGGGGAGCCGGCGCCAGCCCGTTGGTCACTGGCCGCACTGCGTTCCACGCACAGCTCGAACGCCGGCTGGCCGAATTCGAAGGGACCGATGCCGCGCTACTGTTCGGCTCCGGCTACGCAGCCAACGTCGGCACGATCGGTGCGCTCGCAGGCCGCCCAGACGCGGTTTTTTCCGACGCCAAGAATCATGCCAGCATCATCGACGGCTGCCGGCTGTCGCGCTCCGACGTGCACATCTATCCACACCGCGACCATCAAGCGCTCGAAACCATGCTGCGGGCGGCAGGGACGTATCGCCGCCGGCTGATCGTGACCGAAAGCGTGTTTAGCATGGATGGCGACCTGGCGCCCTTGATCGAGTTGGCCAGCTTGGCTGAGCGCCACGAGTGTATGCTGCTGGTCGACGAGGCGCATGCCACGGGCGTGTTCGGCACATTGGGCCGAGGGCTGTCCGAACAGCTTGGCGTCGAAGATCGGGTCGACGTTCGCGTGGGCACGCTCAGCAAGGCCCTGGGATCAAGTGGCGGATTTGTATGCGGAAAACAGACGCCGATCGACTGGCTAGCAAATCGGGCCCGTACGTACGTATTTTCCACGGCCTTGCCCCCCGCAATCTGCGCGGCCGGTATCGTAGCTTTGGACGTGATTCGTGACGAACCCAACCGGCGTACGGACTTGTTGGAGCGGTCGGCTATGTTGCACGGGCGACTGCGCGAAACAGGTTGGCTAACAAATTCCAACGCCAGCCAGATCATCCCACTGGTCGTTGGTGAAGCCGCCGATGCGCTAAAGTTGTCGGAGCAACTGCAGGCATTGGGAGTCCTGGTGCCTGCGATCCGGCCGCCATCGGTGCCCCAGGGCCAGTCATTGCTGCGGATCAGCCTGAGTTGGACCCATACCGAACCAATGATCGAGCAGCTTTTGGCGGCCCTGGGGTGCTGCCCACGCCCACGGACGACCGGGCACGAAATGTCACTAAGTCCAGCCTAAAAAATGGTTTAGATGCCCTCGTGTGGCTCGGCCGTTTCCTTGACACGTCATGTCTAGCGACTATCATCAAAGTATACCGCCGGGGAAGCGCTTTAAGTCCTGTCCTCATAGGGCCTACGGGCAAATAGGCCGGGGCAAATCTCGTTGACTCCGACAGTAGCGATGCCGTCCTGCGCGGACGAGGCGTTTGAAGTTCGTCGACCGCCGGTCCAGTTGAAGTCGCCGTCCCGACCGTTCGTGTCGTGGCACATTGGCGATCGGGACCGGAATTAAGCAACACCGCTAGCTCGCACGCGAAGGTGTCATGGCTCTCGTTCTCGAAATTGTGCTGGGCCTGATGATTCTGGCGTCGTTCTTCGTCGCCTACATGAGCGCTCGCACGTGGCCCATCTATCAGGTCATCCTCGCCGAGCTTGTCTTTCTGAGCGCCATTGGCTTCATGTACTTGGGGGCTCGCACCCT
>CAZUPX010001162.1:0-13919 GCA_964622155.1 uncultured Planctomycetaceae bacterium
GGCGCTACACCGAGTGGGACCATGGCCGCCGCGGCGCCGAGCTGTACGACCACGACAACGACCCGCGCGAATTCAACAACCTGGCGAAGGATCCGAAGTACGCGAGCGTCGTTAGTGAACTTAGCGGGCTGATAGCGAAGACATTTCAGGAGAGGGGACTGGGAACAGGGAACAGCGGACAGTAGGAACGAAAACGATAGAAACGCACAGAGCGCGGAGCACGCAGAGACATGCCAGACGAGGCGGAAGAAGTTTTGACACCGCCCGGCTGTCTTCGTAATCTCTGCGTTCTCTGCGTTTCAAATCTGTATTCTTCAAAATTCAGTCGACCCACTACTTTCCGGAAAACCCTAGCTCGCGTGGTCAGCCGGCGGACGTTTTGGTAGGCTAAGTGCGTGCAGATGACGTGGCGGCCGAGGGCCCAGCGATGCGGGTGTTTGCTGTCGATCGACCCGATTTGCCGCCCCTCGAAATGCCCGAGCGGTTTAAGCACGACATTGCCTACTTCATGACGCCCTCGGGCGAACGGGGTGCCCCGTCGCTCGAGGCGGGCGATTATTGGATCAGTCTCGACGATGCCAAACGCTGGTTGGACGAAGGAGTGTTGATGCTCGTCTCGCCGCTCGACAGCGAAAACCAGGCCGAAGTGGAAATCAGCGAAGAGCAGGAGAGATGGCTGGAATGGCTCGTCGAGCATGACGTCCAGCAGGTGCGTCTGGGCCCGTAACTTTGCGGATCCGAGTAGGCGCACTTTGTCTGTTTCGTACCCCACGACCCAAACACGTATATCGCTCACATGCGGCAAGCCGGCACCATCAACTCGCAGCAAGATGCCCAGCGGTTTGTGGATTACCTGCTGACGCTAGGCATTCAATCGAAGCTGGATCGGGCCGCCGACCGGTGGGCCGTGTGGATTCTGGACGAGAACCAGGTTCCGCGCAGCCGAGAGGAGCTCGATCGGTTTCAACTCGCGCCACAGGACGACCGCTATCGCGAGGCCGAGCACGCTGCCAAGACTGCGCGCCGCGAGTCCGACGAAAAGAACCGCCAAGCGCAACGACGCTACGTCGACCTGCGCGGCGAGTGGGAAAGTCCCTGGCGCCGGCGACCCGTCACGCTCGTCATGATCGTCGTCAGCGTGGCCCTGGCGCTGCATATGATCCCGATGCCGGACGAGGAACTGATGTTCTCGTGGCCGCTCGCGTTGGAAGGAGAACTCTGGCGGCTGGTAACCCCCATCTTCCTGCACGCCGACCTGTCGACCCATCCGCTGCACCTTGTTTTCAATATGATCTGGCTCTACGACCTGGGCACGCTCATCGAGCGCCGCCTCGGCTCGCTGCGCTACATATCGCTTATATTGTTGATCGCGGTTGCATCCAACTTTGGACAATTTGTTTACGCGGGGCCGAATTTCGTCGGCATGTCTGGTGTGGTTTATGGACTGTTGGGCTACGCCTGGCTCCGCGGCCGGCTCGATCCAACTTCGGGACTGCATCTGCACGGGCAGGTCGTGGTGTTTATGATGGGTTGGCTCGTTGCTTGCATGCTGATCGAGCAATTGCATGCGGCCAACGGAGCGCACGTAGTGGGCCTGGCAGCCGGCTGCCTGCTGGGGTATCTGTCGCATGTAGTCGGGCGCTTGGCTCGGAAATGAAAAAATACTTGGGTTGCAAGAGAGGGAACAGTTGACAGCGGACAGGGAACAGTCGGACATTTGACTTCCTTGCTGACTGTACCCTATCCCCTGTTTCCTTCCTGGAGATTCACATCCATGACGCACAGTGCCTGTACTCGATGGCTGGTTTTTTCCGTTGTCGCTCTCGGCATGACTAGTTCGTCCGCGGCCGCGGATGGCGCGAAGTATCCCAGCTTCGGCAAGATCGATCGCAAGGATCCACGGTTTGACCATCTGGTGCCGCGTGCGGCTCACATGGAGCAGTTGGCCGGCGGTTTCGTGTGGACCGAAGGGCCGGTGTGGGTCAAAGACGGCGGCTACGTGCTATTCTCCGACATCCCGCGAAACTCGGTCATGAAGTGGAAGGAAGGCGAGGGCATCAGCCTGTTCATGTGCCCCGCTGGATTTACCGGCGTGGTGCACTACGGCCGCGAGCCGGGCAGCAACGGACTGCTTTTGGACCCGCAAGGCCGCATTGTGTTTTGCGAACACGGCGACCGCCGCATCTCGCGCCTGGAGCCGAACGGCGGCAAAAAAACTCTCGTGGATAGCTATCAGGGCAAACGCCTCAACAGTCCCAACGACGCGGTGTACAAATCGAACGGCGATTTGTATTTCACCGATCCGCCCTACGGCTTGCCCGAGAACTTTGACGATTCGCGGCGCGAGCTCGATTTCTGCGGCGTGTATCGATTGAGCAAGGACGCTCAGGTGACGCTATTGACCAAGGAAATGACGCGACCCAACGGCATCGCGTTTTCACCCGACGAGAAGACGCGGTACGTGGCCCAGTCCGATCCGGCGGCCGCGCACTGGATGGCGTTCGACGTCAAGTCCGACGGCACGCTAGGCAAAGGCAAGGTATTGTTCGACGCCACCAAGTGGGCCAAAGAAGGCAAGCCCGGACTGCCCGACGGCATGGACGTCGACAAGAGCGGCTACATCTTTGCCACGGGTCCCGGAGGCGTGCATGTCTTTGCACCCGAGGGAACGCTGTTGGGCACGCTCGACACCGGCCAGCCGACCGGCAACGTCTGCTGGGGCGACGACGGCAGCACACTCTACATTGCCGCCAATACGTTCCTGGTCCGCATCAAGACCAGCACCAAGGGCAAGGATTTTTAGCCGGACTGGACAGGTCGGTCGACTTCGCACACGAAGAGCTCGCCTGCAGCGCGGGTAAAGCCCAGGCTGGCGGCTAGCGCCAGCGACGCCGTGTTGTCCTCGGTCGCGCCCCAGACGGGAACTTTGCCAAGGCGGATGACTTCGTCGATCAAGCGAGCCACGACCGCGCGGCCGATGCCACGGCGGCGATAGCCTTCGAGCGTCTCGATCGAGATGTCGGCCAGTGTTTCGGTCATCGACGCCGAGTACGCGAAGCTCACCGCAAATCCGCGCTCGAACGCGGCGAAGATCACGTGATCCGCCCGCTCGCGTTCGAGCTCTTCAAGCAGATCGTGCGATAGGTGGTCGAGCGAGTCGTCGGCTCGCAGCGGCCTGATTTCCAGATCGCTAAGTTTGGAGTCAGGGCCATTCCAGTCGCCGTCGAGCTGTGCAATCTTGGCGCGCGTGAAGGACCAGCGGTCCTTCAAAGCCTCAAAGGCCGCGCGGTCGGCCAGCAACTCGCGCGGCTTTCCGGTGATTCGAAAGAATCCGTCGACGTCTCGCGCGACAACCGACCCGATCGCCCCAGCGAGCGTGCGCTTATGATCGACCAGCAGCAGGCCGCCGCCGGAACGAACGATGGTCGAGTCGGGTTCGAGCGCCACGGCCCGAAACTCAAGCGTACACGGCGAGTCAGCGATCAAGGCCGATGCCTCGTCGTGGGTGACGGTTTGCATCGTCGAAAGCTCCGCCAAGATTTACGCCTAGGAAATGCCGTGCCTGATCTCAACAACTTGACAGCCGCAGGCGGCCACGGTTCAGGACTTTGCGACCTGAGCCAGCAGCTCCAACAGTTTCGCGCGAATCTTCGCTTCGGCGTCGACCTCCAGGTAGCTGCTGCGAGCGCGCCAGGTTTCGTACCCGCCCAGCGCGTGATGCTCCGCCGTGGGCAGGTAACCTCGATAGTCATTGGCCAGCTCGATCGTGAAGGTCGGTTTCAGCGGGCTGGCGGCCTTGATGGCCAGGCCCGTCTCGACGAACGTCTCGCACGGACTGGTAGCGATCCCCAAGTCTCCGATCCGCAGGGCCTGCACCGTCGTCTCGATGACCAGCGAATACTCCGCGAGCAACACCGTCTCGCGAGCGTAGATCTCTTCGACGCCCGAAAGCACCGGTCCGGCCTTGGACAAAATGAATTTGGCACGCGCCACTTCGTCTTTCGGGGTCGGACGCCGCGCGAGCCGCAGGTGGGCTTCGCGCATGGCCAAGGTGGCCGAAGGGCGATACTCGATCGACCCGGCCACGCGCGCTGTTTCAGCGGCCAAGAGGTGCGCAACCTTACGAATCTGGATGTAGGGCGCGGCCGCTTCGCGCTGCTCGCGAAAGTTGATGTTGTTGATGTTGCCGCTGGTGCCATTGGACATCATGGCGACGAACGGCGGATCCACGCCGCGCGCCTTGAGCAGGTCCGTAACGTCCTCGGCGAAAGCGCCGTAGTAATCGGCCGACACGTCGCCCGGTCCGGTGCCGCCGACGTAGTGCAACGAGTAGTTGGCCAGTAGCGCCAGCGGCTTCCCGTCGGCAGACTGCACCGCCAGCACTCCAACCTCAGGGTCGATCGGCCCGGCCGGCTCGTCCAGGTCGGGACTGGCCACGGCTGGGTTCATTCTCACCTGGTCCGGTCGACCAAACGGGTCGACCAGCTTCACGCCGCTTTTCATCTTCCAGCGGCGGTTGAAAACCTGCGATTCCTCGCGGCCCACGCCCCAACCGACACGCGCCGGCACCAGGTTGTGCACGGCGCGGCGGATAGCGTCGGCGATGCGGACCGAAAGGAATTCAAGATATTCGGCGTCGGGATCGCTCTGAAACACCGAGCCCGCCGTCGGCGCCGTGTGGGTGTGCGTGGCCGAGATCGTCATGTGGTCCATCGGGATGCCGGTGTGCCCGTGGGCCAGGTGCTTGGCCTGGTTCAATACCGCCCGCGGCAGCATGCAACTGTCGCACACCACGATCGCCAGTTTTGTGTGGCCGTCATCCAGCACCAGTGCCCGAGCGTGCAACTCGTCGTGGACGTATTCGGCCGTGCGGTCACTCATGCCGCCGTTGAGCGAGATGCCCAAAGGAGGCGTGATGTTGCTGGTCGAAGCGCCGGCACGCAGGATGTCGTCGGCCATTGGGGTCACCCTAAGTGGACGTTCTAAACCGTAAGCGGCGGCAAATCGATCGGCCGTATTCTAGCCGATGATGACTTTGGGGTGAAATTTTGGGTCGGGCTCGGCTTTGCGAATCAGGTCGCGCACGCGCCAGGGCACGTTGCCCTCGCCAAACAGGAAGAAACCAATGCTGGCGGCCAGTTGGTTGTCGTCCGACCAACCGAAGTGGATTTCCGGGGGCTTGCCTACTCGGGATAGCTCCAGCGCGATCGTGGCAATCGCGTGTGCGATCGACGCGCAGCGTTTGACGCTGATGATGAATCGCCCCTCGTGCTGGACCACCTCCATTACCGGGCTTTGCTGGAACTCGCTGGGGTCGCCCAGCTCAGCTTCGATGAAGACGATCGGCACGTCGTCACTCAGGCGGTGGCGACGGCGAATGCTGGCTTCCTTTTGTTCCAGACCCCGGCGCCCAGGCCGATGCGGCACGAGCACCGGAAATTCCAAGTGCTTCAAACTGTCCCACAGGAACTTCGAATTCAAGTCGGTGAACTCAAAAGCTTTGAACCGCAGCTCGGTACTCCGTTTGACCCGCGATCCAAACGAACCGATGACCACGGCGATGATGAACCAACTGGCGATCTTGATGCCATCGGGCCGCTCGACCATGTTGGCGCCGGTCGTGAAAAAAAACACAGCCGTGATCAGCACGAAAACCCACGGGGTTCGCATCACGAAATTTCCGGTCCCGTGGCGGTACTTGTCGATCACCGTCGCCACGCAAGCGCTGCTGATCAGCACCAGCACGCCGGTGGCGTACGCTCCTCCCTGGGCTTCGACGTCGGCCTTGAAGATCACCGTGATCAGCAGATTGATGCCCGTAAACAGAATCACCAGCGGACGCACCGCGCGCGACCACTCAGGCGCCATTCCGTAGCGCGGCAGGTATTGGGGCACCAGGTTGAGCAGCCCGGCCATCGCGCTCATCCCCGCAAAGCTCAAAATCGCGACCGTGCTCAAATCGTAGATGGTGCCGAAGATTTCTCCAAACATCGGGTTGATTGCAAACGCTCCCTCGGCGTGGGCCAGGTAGGCCATCGCGCGGCCGGTGGCGGCTCCCGGCTTGAACAGGGCTTCGGGCGGAATCAGCGTCGCGGTCACCAGCGACGACGGGAGCAGGTACAGCGACATAATGACCGCGGCGGCGACCAGCAGCTTGCGCGTGTTGCGGATCCGCCCCTCGGGCCGCTCGGGCGTGTCTGTCAGGTCGCCTTTGATCAACGGCATGACCGCCACACCCGTTTCGAAGCCGCTGAGCCCCAGCGCCAATTTCGGAAACAAAAGCAAGCTGACGGCCAGGACCGCCCAACCGTCGCGTCCGGTGAGCGGACTGTTGGCCAGATGCCATTGGCCTTCCAGGACATTGCCGTACCAGTTTTGAATGTGCTCGGGATGCGCCGCCAGATACACGACACCGCTGCCAATGACGATCAGATTCAAGAGGAGATAACTGAAGACCACGACGACGGCCAGACGAATCGTCTCCTTAAAGCTCCGCATGAACGTGGCGCCGAGGATGATCAACAGCAGCATCGTGAGCCAAACGCGCTGCTCATCGTCGGAGAGGTTGCGGACAAAATCAGGCATCCCTTCCCACAACGGATTATCGAGCAAGTGCACGGCGGCGTCGGCGGCCGACAGCGTTTTGGTGATCACGAAGTCGGTGGCCGCGAATCCCAACAGCGCCAACACCAGGATCTTGCCCGTCCAGCCGTGCACCAGGCGTTCCAACATCGCGATCGAGCCCTGGCCGTTGGGTGATCGCGCGGCCACGTGACAGTAGACGGGCAACGCGCCAAACAGCGTCACCAGAATGAGCACCACCGTGGCCAACGGCGCCAAGAGGCCCGCCCCCTCCGACGCGATCGAGGGTTGATAAGCCAGCGTGCTGAAGTAATACACGCCGGTCAGGCACATGACCCACAACCAAAACGCCCGATGCTGCACTCGCTCCGCGGGCAGGTCGCCGGCGAGATGGTCGGCGCGAGGCGCGCCGGCGGGTGGATCGGATCGATTCGCGGAATGCGCCGCGGCGCCGGGCGGCTGCGGGCTCGATGGTTTCTTTTCAGGTCGCATAAATCCGCGCCAAGCGCGCTCGGCTGGTCGGCTATCTCACTCGTGTCGGCAGAATCACCATCGGCACGCCATCCCACTGCAAGCGGCGCTGCAGCGAATAGGCCGTCTCGTTGTGAAGCCACCGCTGATACCAGGTATCCTTTTGAAACACGAGCTGCCCGGCAAAAAACGTCGCCCGTGGAAATCGCTTCTTCACCGCCACGCAGAGTTGCTCCAGCTCGTCGACCGGGTCGGTGCCGATCGACATGTAGCCCACCGCGGGCATCCCCAGCCGTCGTGCATGATCGACGTATTTATCGAGCGAATCGGCCGTAAATTTGCGGAGATCGTCGACGGCGTCCGAGCCCTTGAAGTTGCCCGTGTCCACCACCCCGACCGACAGAAAGACCGTGCCCTTGAATTGCCCTGGCCCAAAGCGAATCGCGTTCAAGAACGTATGCACACCCAAGCCGGTGTACCCGCCCACGAGCACGGCGGCCACCGGGGCGTTGAAATCCGGTTCGCCGGCCGTCGGAGCGCCGCTCGGCGTGACGATGTCCAATAGCGCGCTAAGTCGATTGAGCCGCTGAACGACACGGTCGTAATAGTGCCGGATGGCGAAACACAGGCCGACGCACGTCCCAGTAACGGCCAACGTGCGCCAGCCCCCGACCTCGAATTTCTCGATCACCGTGACCGTCAGAATCGAAAGGCACATGATCGCGCCGAAGAGAAACAGGGCCAATCGACGCCGCCAGAGCGGCTCGGTCTTGCGCACGTCGTACCAGTGCCGGCACATGCCGATCATCGACAGCGAGAACGTGACGAACACGTTGATCGCGTACATGACCAATAGCGCTGACGTATTGCCGCCCGTAGCCCACAGAGCGGCAAGCGCCGCAAAGCCCATCAGCAGCACGCCGTTGTGCGCCGCCAGGCGCTCTGAGAGGTTGGCAAACCAATGAGGCACCCAAGAGTCGCGGGCCATGCTGGCCAGCACGCGCGGTCCGTCGATGAAGCCAGCCTGGGCGGCCACGAACAACAGCGCGCCTTCGGCCACGATGGTAACCATCACGAACACCGATCCCGCCCAGCCTCCTACCAATTCACCGACAAACGCCTCACTGAGCAACTGGTTCATGGTCTTGCCGGACTCGTCGGGGCGAATGTCCAATAGCAGGTAGCCGACCATCAGCCCGCCGGCCGTGATCGCCAGCGAAAAGGCCATGTACATCATCGTTCGTTTGCCGGTGGCCACGCGCGGTTCGCGCATCACGGGCATGCTGTTGGAAACCGCCTCGATGCCCGTGTACGTGCCGGCACCCAGCGAGTAGGCGTGCAAGAACAAGACCAACATGCCAAACAGGCCCAGCTCAGGGTCGCTCAACCCGCCGCGAATCCCGCCGGTAATGCGCTCTGCCGTGCCGGCTACGGCACCGACGTTCAACACCAGCGTGCCGAAGATCAAAATAGCGTGCGTGACCAGGAATGTCAGGAAGATCGGCACCAGAACTATGACTGATTCTTTCATCCCGCGCAGATTGAGCATGATCAACAGCAGGATCGCCGCCAGCTCGCAGACCAGCTTGGTTTCGTGGTGTCCGATGCCGCCGAGTTGCCAGTCACTCCCCAACAGCCCGAACAGCGCATCGCCGGCGGCGGCGATCGAGACGGTGACTGTCAATGCGTAGTCGACCAACAGCGCGCAACCGGAAACGACACCGACGCGGGGTCCCAACAGCTTGGAAGCCACCAGGTATCCGCCGCCGCCAGTGGGAAACGCTTCCAGAATGTGGCTGTAACAGGCCGAGATGACAAAGACCGTGATGGCCGTGGCCAGCGCCAAAAAAATTGCCAGGTACGTGTGCCCGCCGAGATTGACAAAGGCCTCGGCGGGTCCGTAGGCGCTCGACGAAAGGCCGTCGGCGCCCAACCCGACCCAGGCCAGGAAGGCGGCCAGCGACAGCGTGTGAAAAATCGACGTATCGGTCAGGTCCCGCGGCCTGCCGATCAGGACGGTTTTCACTCGATCGCCGAGCGAATTTGAATCGATGAGCGTGACGGCCTTTTCGTCGATGCCGACCTGTGCGGCCGCTGCATCAACCAGCGAATCGAGATCCTGCTCGGCGTTGGCCGGGGCCGCGGGCGAGGGGTCGGTGGGAGCGGCGCCGCCTGTATCTTTCGTCACCGGTTTTTGTGGTGAATCCATGGAAGCAACTCATGGTAGGGACGGCCCGGCCGCGGTGTCAACTAAACGCCGTGAAGAAGGCCGGGCGGGAGGCCGCAAAGACGCGAGGCCGCGTATTTACAGCGGCGCGTCCGGCGAATAGAATCTTTGCCAGTGCAGCCTAGTCCCGCGAAAACAAATGCGCGGGAACGGGGGAACCAACGAGCGGTTTTGTGAACTGCTCCGGGGCGTAGGTCCGCAAGGACCGGGATACTTTCAAGTCCTAGCCCGTCAGCTAACCTCGGCGGCAGATTCGAAGCGCGGTGCTTCGAACGAATTGAAAGGGCCTCCACGTCTTTGCACGGACGCTCGTGCCCATGTTTCTTGCATCGCTTGCGGTGCAAAGGTTCTTTAAACATGATGAGCCCGGATTCCTCCCCCGATGCTGCGGGTGGCGCTGCGCGACAATTGAAACGAACGACGCAGGTCATTGTAGTCAGCAGCGTGATGTTCACGTTCATTTCCTACTGGCGCACCGCCGCCGTCGTGCTCTGCGACATGTCCAGCACCGTGTACTACATCGGCGCTATCGTCGAAAACGCCATCGGTAAGGCCGCGCCGTGGTTCATTCTCGCGGTGCTGCTCTTCAGCTACGCGATGCGTTCGGTGTACATCGAGAGTAGCGCTCTGTTCGTTCGCGGAGGAGTGTACCGCGTGGTCAAAGAGGCGATGGGCGGTTTCCTCGCCAAGTTGTCCGTCTCGGCACTGCTATTCGATTATGTCTTGACGGGGCCGATCAGCGGCGTGTCGGCCGGTCAGTACATCGTCGGCCTTGGGCTGGAGGCCATAGCAAGCTACACGAACATCCAGCTCGACGAGGGCACGAAGCAAACGCTCAAGAGCACGGGATCCGTGCTTATCGCTTGTCTCATCGTTCTGTACTTCTTCCGCCAGAATCTGCTGGGAATCTCCGAATCGAGCGACAAGGCCTTCAAGATCATGATCGCCACGACCTTCATGGGCGTGATCTTACTGACGTGCAGTCTCGTCACTCTGGCCGTCAAAGGTCCGGTCAATGACCTGCCCTCGTGGAAACCTGACCTCAGCAAGAAAGTCGAAATCGACGACGCCGGAAAAGTTGTGCCGAAGATCAATCCGCTGACTGGCGAGCAAGACGACCCGCTGGGATTCATCCCGCGCATTGCTCCGTCTTTTGCGGAAAAGTTGCGGTCTCCGGGAAATTGGTTGAGTGTCGTGGGCCTCATCGGCGTGATTCTCGCCTTTGGCCATTCGATCCTGGCTATGAGCGGAGAAGAGACGCTCGCGCAGGTGTACCGCGAAGTGGCGTCACCGAAGCTCCCCAACTTCAAAAAGGCGGCGTTCATTGTCTTCTTTTACAGCCTTGCGCTGACGGGCACCATGAACCTCCTGGCACTGGTGCTCATTCCGGATAATCTGCGAATGACCGAATACGACGATAACTGGATGGGCGGTCTGGCGATGCAGTTAGCAGGGCCGCTGGCCTTTCGCTTGTTACTCAATGCGTTTGTCGTGGTCGTCGGCTTTCTGATTCTCGCCGGCGCCGTCAACACCTCGATCATCGGCTCGAACGGTGTCCTCAGCCGCGTGGCCGAAGATGGCGTGCTGCCCGACTGGTTTCTTAAGCCGCACCGCCGCTACGGAACGACATCACGCACTCTGTGGCTTATCACCGGCCTGCAGCTCTTCACGATCATCGTCAGTCGCGGTGATATGATCCTGTTGGGCGAAGCCTATGCTTTCGGCGTGGTCTGGAGCTTCGTGTTCAAGACGCTCTCGATGGTGGTCCTGCGCTTCAAGGACCGCAAGCCGCGTGAGTTCAAGGTGCCTTTCAACGTGCGCGTGGGCGACGTGGAGGTGCCGATCGGACTCGGTCTGATCTTCCTGGTCGTGCTCCTCTCCGCGCTGGCGAATTTCCTGACCAAGCAAGTGGCGACCGTCAGTGGCGCGATCTTCACCGCGGCGTTCCTGGTCGTTTTCATCGGGACTGAACGCTATTACGAGAAGCGCCGGCAGGGAGCGAAACACGAGCACCTGGAACAATTCAATCGAGAGATGACCGAAGGCGTCGCCTTGGAAAAGCTCGGTCTGACGATGCCCTACCGCAAATTGGTGGCCATCCGCTCGCCACAGAATCTGTTCATGCTGGAAAAATCCTTGTATGAGACCGACCCCGATACGACCGACGTGGTCGTTATGACGGCCAAAGTCATTCCGCCTGGCGGCGAGCCGGGATCGAAGGACCTGAATTTGGACCGCTATGACCGGCAGTTGATGACCGCCGTGGTCGAGCGCGCCGAAAAAATCGGCAAGCCGGTGAAACCCCTGATTGTTCCCACGAACAATCCATTCTTCGCGATCATTCAAACAGCCAAGAACTTGCAAGCTCAAGAGCTCATCATTGGCGCCTCCAATAAGTTCACGGCCGACGAGCAGCTCGAGCAGGTGGCGTTCTACTGGATCAACTTGCACGAGGGCCAGCCGCAGCCACTCACGGTGCGCATCCTGAGCCAGGATCGGGATGTGTATTTCGACCTCCACGGCGGCAACCGTATTCCCAAATTCGGCGAAGCGCGAGCGCGTTCGCTGGCCGAGCTGCGCGCCGCTGGGCTGGGCATCCGTCACGCCATGTTCATCCATTTCGATACCTTGGACAGCAGCGACTTGTTCGCCGCCGTGTTAACCATGCTCGATCCCGAGATCACACTTGGCATCATCCGCGTTCCGTCTCAAGGCCAGGCCACCGGCGATTGGCTGCGACAGGATTTGGCGCGCGCCAAGCAACTCCATCGACAAGTGACGCTCCGCGAAATTGGCGACGACCCGGCGGCGGCGATTCTTCGCCTGGCCCAGGACGACCATTGCGATCTGATGATCATCGCAGTACCATCGGAATTCGCGGAGCCGCCGCCGATCGACGTCACGTGGACCGCGCGGCATGCGCCGTGTCGAGTGTGCATCATTCGCGGGCCGGGAATTCCCGAGGGAGTTGCCCCCTAACCGTGCGTCGCATCTTGGTTTTCGGCCAAGGGGCCATCGCGGCGGTTGTTGCGACGGCAGACGTCCTCTTGGCCGGCAAGCTTGCATCGGCGGTTGGGCCCGTTATTCTCAAAGGTTGGCCCAAGCAAGAGAACTCGTGAAGCGAGGTATCGATCCATGGTTCAGCCCCCGTCTCGTCGCGCGTTTCTCAAGCAGTCGGTTGTCACCGGCGCGGCGCTGGCTGCCGGAACGGTCCGCGCCGCTCGCGCCGCGGACAGTCCCAGCGAGGCCGTCGTGCTCGGCGTTATCGGCACCAATGGCCGCGGCTCCGATTTGGCCCGCAGTTTTGCCGCGGTTGGCGGCGCGCGAATCGCCTACATCTGTGACGTCGACGAACGTGCGATCAATAAGGCCACAATCGCCGTGGCCGGCAAACAGGCCGAGGCGCCGCGAGGTGTTCAGGATTTGCGGCGCGTATTCGACGACCGTTCGGTTGACGCCGTGGTGATCGCCGCTCCCGACCATTGGCACGCGCCGGCCACGATCATGGCTTGCGCCGCAGGCAAGCATGTGTACGTGGAAAAACCGTGCAGCCACAACCCGCGCGAGGGCGAGCTAATGGTGGCCGCCGCCCGCAAGCATAACCGCGTCGTGCAAATGGGCTCACAGCGCCGCAGCATGCCGGGTGTGATTGAGGCCATCGAGCGGCTGCGCGCGGGCGAGATCGGCCGCGTGTTGTATTCCCGCGGCTGGTACAGCGCCAATCGCTCGCCAATCGGACACGGCAAGCCAGCGCCCGTGCCCAGCGGTTTGGACTATGCCCTGTGGCAAGGTCCCGCACCCGAGCGCGAGTATCGCGACAACCTGATCCATTACAACTGGCATTGGTTCTGGCACTGGGGCACCGGCGAGCTGGGCAATAACGGAATCCACGCGCTGGACATCTGCCGCTGGGGTCTGGGGGTCGACTATCCGCGGCGCGTCACGGCCGGCGGTGGCAAGTTTTTCTTCGACGACGACCAGGAAACTCCCGACACGCACGTGGTGACCTACAACTTCGGCGATAAGATCATCACCTGGGAAGGTCGCAATTGGCATCACAACGGATTCGATAACTCGGGCTTCGGTGTCGCCTTCGACGGCGATCGCGGCTCGATCGTCATCAGCTCGGCCGGCTACACGATTCTCGATCCGGGCGGCAAACAGTTGGTCCACGAGACAAAGGGCTTCGACGGTCAGGAGCCGCACCTGAAGAACTTCCTGGCCGGCATTCGCTCCGGCGCAAAGCTCAACGCCGAGATCGAGGAAGGCCACAAGGGCACGTTGCTGTGCCACCTGGGCAACATTGCCTATCGCACCGGGCACGTTCTAAACCTCGACCCCACCAACGGCCATGTGAAGGACGACCCGGCCGCCGAGGCGCTATGGAGTCGCGAGTATCGGCCGGGTTGGGAGCCGAAGGCTTAGGGGCTGGGGGTCAGGGGTTGGGGATTAGAGACGAAGAAGAAGTGTCTTCCGTGACGGCAAGTGGCCGGCTGCTCGATGCCCAATGGCAAACAGTGATGTCAATTGGTACAGGTTCAGGACATGGGTAACAAAGTGGGTTCAGGACATGGGTGGCGCGCCGAGGCAGAATGGCCCTCCGAAAGGAGGGCATGGATATGCCTTGGACGGAGACCAA
>CAZUPX010001163.1:0-2165 GCA_964622155.1 uncultured Planctomycetaceae bacterium
CCACATTCAATGATCTGCTGGTCAACGACGCCTTTCAGGCCGTAGCACCCCGCGTCGTCCTTGCCAAGCTTCATGCTATCCGGAAGGAAGGCAATCGTGCGGCCCACGGGGAGACGATCGACGCACAGACCTCGCTTTGGCTCCTCAAGGAGTCCTTTGACCTAGGCCTCAAACAAGCGAAGGCCCAGCGCTTTTTCACGGTTGTGCGCGGGCGCACGCCGTCCGGGGCCGCGAAGCGGCGGGTCGGTGAGGCTCGGGTTGGGTCTCGTTTCGTCGGTGTAACTTTCGCCCGTCGGGGGCCGTGGCATTGTGTTGAAAACGGGACGCCGCAGGCACGCTGCCGCGGCTCTTGCGGCGACCGGTTTCCCGGAGCGCCTGATGCAATGTCACATCCGCAATTCATCGCACAGACGGAAGAACGTCGGCAGGTGCGGATTGTACGCCAGCACCCGCAGCACCACCCGCCGCGCCTGGTGCACGATTTGGCAGGGGATGCGAATGAACGCGTTCATGAACGTGCGGAATTCCATCTTCAGCAGCGTCTGACGTTGTTCGTTATGCTGCGACTGCCACCGCTCGACGACCGGCAGCAGCAGGGCCATCCACGACTTCATCGTCCAGGCGATGCTCGTCATCACCATGTACGCCCAGTTGCTCTCGAGGTTGTCCACCGGGGCCGCCAGCGCCCGCACGCCACCCGACAACTGCGCCAGGATGTTTTCCTGATCGCACCGGTCGTTGCACGAGAAGACCACGTCTTCGGCCGGCTTGTCCCAGTCGTTGGTGATGTAAAAGAAGTACCGGATTTCGTCGAACAGCACCTCGTCTCCCTGTTCCTGAGAGATGTTCTTCCGCACGACCACGACCCGGTACGGCTTGTCACACTCGCCCGGCCGGTATTCAAACTCGGCCACCTGCTCGCTCTTCAGTTCCAGGTGCAGGTACTCGCGCCGCCGGATGACCTGACGCTTGACGTTCTCGGGCCTTGTGCGTGGCGTCGTCGAGACCTGATACCGTGGCGGGCGGCACAGCTTCCTCCAGGCCCGGTTTTCCAGGCATTCCGCGTGGGCTTTCATCGTGGTCGAAGCATCATAACCGAACTCGAAGACCACCCCCTGTGCGTCCCAGCGGTCGAAGTTCTTCGTCAGGCTGAAATCGGTGTCTCCCCGCAGGCGGACTTTGCGAAAGCCGCCCCGGCGGCACAGCGCGATCGCACCGTCGGCTTCGGCCGCCGAACCTTCATGACTGGGGCGGTTTCCCGGGCGGTTCACGATCGAGAGCAATTCTCTGGTGTTGGCCAGCGTCACCACCAACGGATGATACCCCCACTGCTTCTTGTAGTTGATGTCCATTCCTTCCTTGCAGCACCCCGTGGTCACGGTCATGAAGCCGTCCATTTCGATGATCGCTTCCTCGAAGAACTCCCAGGGCTGCCGCTTCCAAACATTGAGCCGCGTTTCGTCGATCGCAGCCAGCAGCGAACGGATCGACGCTGCGTTGAATCGCCGGCAGAAATCGCCAGCCGTGGTCGGGTCGGGAAGCGTCTCGGCGCCGATGGCCTCGCGGAACGCGAAGTCGTTGCGGCGCAGCTCCATGTCTTGCAGCCGTTGTCCGTCACACCAGGCGTTGATCGCGAAATTCAGCACGTGGTCCGACTCGCGATAGGGAAGCCACAGCTTGAGCACGTGCACGTGCCGGTCGATCGCCTCGACCAGCCCGATATGATGGGCGATCCGCAACAGCAGCGGCACGCCGCCGCAACTGAGTCCGCGCGACCGCTCGGACAGGTCGTAGGTTCTCGACTGCGTGGAGATCACCGGCTCGCCGTACGCTCGCGACTTGAGCGCCCGCTGCTCGCAACGGCGGCGGGTGTGCGCCTCGACTCTTCGCTGGTGCTTCCGCAGTCTCTCGCGTATCCTGTGTTTCACTTGAAATCCTCCGTGAGTTTCCGGGGTGGGAAAACGACTACCTCATCAAACACCCGGATCACGCGGGGGATTTCAAGTTTCTTTGCAAATTCTTGTCGCGACGCGCCAGGGCCTTCGCTTGCTTAAGGATTCGACCGAAGATGAGAGACCAGCCGAGGCCGGAAAAGATCGGGTCAAGTGTGATCGGCAGGCTGGATAACAGTGCGGCACCTGCGGGAGCCATAAGGGGCTCAATCA
>CAZUPX010001164.1:0-4287 GCA_964622155.1 uncultured Planctomycetaceae bacterium
TCCCTTCGACGATCTCGAGCTTGCCATTCGAGCTCGTGGCATCCACGTTGCCACGGATACCCTCGCAAACGATGGAGCCGTTGCTGCTGTGCAGCGTCACTCGGGCGGTTGGCGGCACGGCGATCACGACGGCGGCCCCGCAATTGACCCGTGACTCGATGCGTTTGGCCGTGACGTGAATCTCGTTTTTCTCTTGGACCATCGAAACCTCGACCGCATCCAGATTCGTCTCAGCCGTTGACTGGTCGACTCCGCTGGCGTGTTTGGTAACGTCGACCACAACCTCACCGGGCTTGCCGGGACTCACGTCGATCGTCCCATTGAAGGTCTCGACAATGACCGTGGGATCGTCGCTGGTCGCGAATTCCTCGCTGAGCGTCTTTTTGGCGGTGACAAGCGGAATGTCGAGAATGCATCCGGTTGACAACGTGATCGCCAATACTCCGCAGACGATGCTCGACAGCACAATTCTCGAAATGGTTGTCGTCATGGCATGAATCCTTTGAGGGTGTCGCGTCGGGGCGCTCGATCTCCTCCGGTGGTAGTTCGCAGTCCGGGCCCAAATATTGGTCGGGCGGACGGTTTTGCTCGATCTCGAAGATACAAAACAGGAGGGAGCGAAAAAACGGCGCGAAGGCAGTGGACCGAGAATTGGTTCGGCCGTTAGTACCGGCTCATGCTGTCCCAGTAGACCAGTGCGCCGAGCAGGGCGCCCACCACGATCAAGCCGCAAAAGACGGCAAAAGTGATCGTCAGCCACATCGGCATCGTCTGGGCGGCGTTCTGTTGGTGATGCTTGCGGCCTGGCCCGGAGGCCGTCGATGGCATAGGCCCTGATGCGGCGACCGGCGGCCGCGCGGTCAACAATTCGTCCATCAAATCGGCCGGCTTTTGCTTCGGACTCGGCACACCCGGCTTGACACCCGACTTTGTCTTCTTCATACCGGGCCGGTCGACCGCAGTGTCTTCGCCGGTGACCGACAGCGAGTCTCCCTTGCCAACGCCGGAACCTTGGCCTGTTTTCACGCCCGAGCCTTGTCCGCTCTTCAGACCCGAGCCCTGGCCCGTTTTGATGCCGCTGGCCTTCGAGTCGCCCGGCTTGGGCACTGCCGCTCGGCAGGAGGCCTTCTCATCGTCCAAGGGGGCCAGCGTGAGGTTTTCATTCAGCGAGGGACCCGCGGGCGCTGAGTTTGCCTCATATTGACCTGAACCGGTGCCGGGCTCGCGATCGCCGAGCCAGTCGCTGAGCGCCTGGGCCACTTCGTCGCCAGATTGAAAGCGATCGGCCGCGGCTTTGGCCATCATCCGTTTGCAGATGGCGATCAGTTCTTCGGGTGCGTCGGCACGCGTCTTGCGAACGTCCGTCGGCTCGCCCGACTGGTGCATCATCAGGCGCTGAGGAATGGTGCCCTGCGGAAACGGCGCGTCGCCGGTTAGCAAAAAATACAGCGTGCAGCCAAGGCTGTAGATATCGACCCGCAGATCGACCTTGTGGCTGTCGATCGCCTGCTCGGGCGCCAAGTAATCGACGGTACCGATCATTTTCTGATCGTATTCGCGGGTGAGCGAGCCCTGCGTCTCGTCGGTGAACCGCGCCAGGCCCATGTCCAAAATCTTGACGATGCCGACCTTGTCGACGAGCAAATTGGCCGGCTTGATGTCGCGATGGATCAAGCCCATCTGGTGGGCGTAGGCCAGGCCCTCGGCTGCCTGGCGAGTGTACTCGGCAGCCGTGCGATAGGGCAGCGGACCGTTGCGACTGACGATGGCCTGCAAGTCCAAGCCGTCGACGAAGTCCATCACCAGGTAGTGCAGGTTATCTTCCTGGTCGACGTCGATGGCACGGACCATGTTCGGGTGGTTGAGCTTGGCCGACGCGCGAGCTTCCTGGTGGAAACGTTCGAGATAGGAGGTGTGGACGGCGAAGTGCGTGGGCAACAGCTTGATGGCCACGCGGTGGCGCATCACCATGTGTTCCGCCAGATAGACGGCGCCCATTCCGCCGGTGCCGATATGGCTGAGGAGCTTGTATTTGCCGAGGCGAAAGCCCTTGTGCTTGCCTTGCAACAACTTTTCGCTCTGCCACTCGGTCAACAGCCCCTTTTTGGTTAAGCAAGAAGCGATGACACCGCTGTCCTTGATCGAGAGATCGACCTCGGACAAAGCTTCGCTTAGCCGCACATCGTCGACTAAACCGCTCTTCTTCACCAAATCAACGAACTGTTCGACTTGCAACTTAGGCATCGCAACGAGACAAGAAAAAACGGTAAACTTTTACCTGTTCATTATAATATCAGCAATCCCCCGCGTTGGTAGGGCTCGGGCAGGCCCAAGGTCCAACGTGCACCTTCGCGGTCGACGCTGATTAAACGGCCCCCGCTCGAACGCGCATCGGCGGATCGCGACACGCGGCGTAGCCTAAAGCCGGAAAAAAACTTGATTTCGAGGTTCCGAGCGTCCAGCGCCCCAACACTACCGCACCTCGGCCACCCCCTTGTACAAGGACGGCCGACCGCCGCGCTGTCCATCCCTCGGACGAACTGATCTTGCGGATTGTACGCCTCGCTTGCGTCTTTGGATCGTAGTCCACCCAGTGGTCGTCGACCCAGTACACCCAGCGATCGGCGACCGTCCAATACCACCAAAGCCCATCGTGGCGGCGATAGCGCCACGTGTCGCTTTTGATGCCTGCTCCTGCCCGAGCGTCTCGCGCGGATGTTGAGGCCGGCGCATCTTGTTTTGGGTCGTCCGGCGCGGCATCGGCACTGCGAATTGAAATCGACGTCCACGTCGCCGAAAGAATCACTACTAAAATGCCGTATCGAGAAACACCACGCGAATGTGAATCAACGTTTCGCACGACTCACCTCCCGATGCACTCTGTTCATTATCGCGGCTCTTCCGAATTCGAGCAAGCAATTTCCGTGCCGGCAGGACGTCGTCTTCATTGAGGATTCGCGCCGGCCGACGATTCTTGGACCGCGGGCTCCTGAGCCGCTGCGCGCAAGGCGCGGTGGATTGCGGACACCTGCGCGGTCACGGCGTCGTGCAGCTCGCGGCGCCAAAATGCCTTGTTGTGCTCGCCCGGAGATTGAGCGTATGTGAACGGGATCTTGTTCTTGACCAGAACGTCGACAAACTCGAGCGTGTGCGGCAGGAAAGTGTCCTCGGTTCCACAATTCAGATAAATGTGTGGGAGCGTCTCGCGTGGCACATCGACGACCAGGCGGCTGGGGTCGTAATGCGCGCAGTCGTCGGGCGTAACAAATGGATCGCCCTGTGGTGTTCGCTCGAACTGGCTGTCGAAGTCGTCGATGCCCACCGCGAGGTTGGCCTCCTTGGAAGGCTCCTTGGCAGGACGAAGTGATTCGCCTTTGCGAAGACGCTCCGCGGCACCCGTGGCGTAGCTCAGAGCGCCGCTATGGCTGCCGATCGAGCAGAACACCTCGGAATGTCGAAGTCCGAGCACGACCGCGCCGTATCCCCCCATCGAGAGCCCGCAAATGGCCCTGCCCTCGCGCTTCCTGATCGTGCGATAGCTTTTGTCGACGTGTGGGATCAACTCGTTGACGATCATATCTTCCCAGCGGTTTTTCTGGCCGCTGTCGCTCGGTGCCCAGTTGATATACCAGGAGTTTCCGGCGTCGGGCAGCACGACGATCAGCTCCATGGTTCGGGCAAGGTCGGGCGCGCCTAGCTGCAACCAGGTTGTGTAGTTGCCGCTGAAGCCGTGGAGCATGTAGAGCACGGGATAGCGGCGGTCCGATTGCTCATAGCCGGCTGGCAAAGCGACCTTGTACTTGAGGACTCGACCGACCGCGTCGCTCGACAGGTCGACCGTCTGCACCGACGCTTCACCGGCTAAGACCGTGCCGGCCCAGAGCGCAACAACGATCGCGACGAATGCGCGTCGCGCCAACCACGCGTTCATAAGCAACCTTGTCATATGTTCGGTTCGAGAGACAAACTGATGTATGCAGCCTGAGTATAGCGAAGGGGCGAATCGCATCCAACAAAGCCATCACGCCACGACGGTAAAAAAGCTCGCACCCGCGCCGATAAGCGCGGATGCGGGCCGGTTCGCCAAGAAACTGGTTCGCTACGGACTACGGAATATCATTGGGATTGATGACCTCGGTGCCCTTGCGCGTTACCAGCCGGGCGTAGACGCGCATGCTGATATCCTCGCTGAGAAAGTGCACCGATCCGTCGCCAAACAAGATATTGGCGCCACCCGGATGGAAGGCAAAGGTCTCCGAAGTGCCGTTGGTGCCGTAGGTAATTGTG
>CAZUPX010001165.1:0-9340 GCA_964622155.1 uncultured Planctomycetaceae bacterium
TATCGGGCTTATGCCGCGAGATCGAATACGCCTGCGTACGTGCACGCGGCAGGCCTTTGTAGTGTTAAACGATTCTGACGCGCATGTTATGGAGGCCAGGCCGTGAACGACTATCAACCCGATCCTCCGCGCGACCCGATCGATTTCATCCTCGTGTCGAATGGGGGGGGCGAGCCGCGCTTCGACCCGGTCACCGCCGACTTTTTGTACTCGGGATGCAACGATTTGAAGCAGCGGTGCCTGGCCGGTTCGCTCGTTGAGATGCGCAGCCTGGGCCGCGAGGTGCCCTGGGTGTACCGGTTCGATTTCCGGACTCGCGGATTGGGTAAAGCTGCAGACGGTCAAGTCGTCGATGTCGACGAGCACACAATTGTCGTCCGATTCATGCCCGACTGCCTGCGGCATACCGATCGGTTTCAGATGATCCAATACGCCGGACCGCGCGAACCTGCGCCGTGGCATCCAAATATTTGCCCGCGAACTGGGGCGGTCTGCGTTGAGGTTTATCCGGGCGAGACCGTGCTGGAAATTGTGGAGTCGCTGCACGACTTGATTCGTTGGCGGATTCGTCAATTGCGCGAGGAGGATGCGCTCAATAAAGACGCCTGCGCGTATGGGCGGACGTTCGTCGACAGGCCGCTGGACGACCGGCCGCTGTTCGGCGGAAGTGCGTGGACTTTGCAACTCGAAGCTGTGGAGGATAACCCATGAAACGCCAGCGTTGTGAGCCCGCTCCGGCAACGCATGTTCGCCGTCAGGCGGGCGATTGGCTGGTCGCGACACGGGCGATGCCGCGTTTGTCGGTCGAGCCGGCGGAAGTGCTCTTGCTGCGCACGGCCGAATTGCCTGGCAACGCCCGCATGGCACGCACTGCGGAGGGCGTCGTCATGCTGGCAGACGTGTACTTCGAGGACTCCGACGATGGAGCGACGGTCGCGGAAGGCCGTCTGACGCGGTGGCTTGATGGCTCAGCAGGCGACGCGGAGCATCCCAATGATGAGATTGTCGAATCGCTGTTTGCCGAGCGCGGCCTGGCCGCCGAGCGGCGTGACGACGCGTGGGCCGTCACGCTGCCCGAAGCAGTTGACGTGAACGTCCGCAGCGTCCGAGGGGGATTGCGAATTGAGGCTGTTCTGGCCGAGTTGGTTGACGTCAATGGCTCGTCGGATGCGCGGCCAGCGCTGGCCGAGTTTCTCTGTCGGGCACAAACGGGATTGCGGTTCGCGCGAGCCGAGCTCAGTGCCGCGTCCGCGCTGCTGGCCGGTTGGTGTGACACGGCGACGCTGGCGGCCGATCTCAACCGCGCGCTGGGGGGAGTCGGTTGGGGGCATCGCTGGCTGACCGCCGAGGCGCAGGCGCTGGGGAATAGCGCTGTCGCTCAAAACTATCTGAAGTTTGTTGTCAACGTCGTTTCCTACCACGAGGAGGTTGTCAAATGACTACCACGCTTTCGATCTCCGTTGAAGATTTTATCGGCCAGGTTCGTCGCCGGGCGCCGAATGTTCCGCGCGAGGCGCGCGTCGGCGAACTGGTAAACCGGCTGACGCAGGCCATGCACTTGCCGGATGTTGACGCGTCGGGACGGCCCGTGCTGTACGGAGCCCGGAACAGCCGCGGCGACGTGCTCAACAGCACCGATGTCGTGGGTGACGTGCTCGAACAGGACGACGTGATGACGATCACCAAGTCGGTGACGGCGGGTTGACGGCTACAAAACGAGGGCTGCGAGAGGCGGCGTCCCTGCGGCCGAAGGCCAATGGGCGCCGCCCTCGTGGCGGCCCACGGTAACTTGAGGACTCGAATATGACGGTATCGCTGACGGGCAACGAAACGTACGCGTTTCGTCTGGAGCTGATGGACGCTCAGGGAGCGGCGATTGCCCAACGCTCACTGGTCGAAGCCGATTTCAGCCGCGCAGCATTGGCTGCCTATTGGAAGGCGTTTTGCTCCGACCGGATCGGCGAGTACGCGCCCCAGTTGGAACTGGCTCGCGTTGAGCCGCGATTCCTCTCACAGGCCGCCGAGCCCAGTCGTGCCGAGGGATTCCGCGTCGTGATCCCGGCACACGTTGGCGAGCCGTTTCATTGCGACTTCTCGATTCGTTATTTCGCAGCCGAAGCGGCTCGCTTACGGGCCCAGTTCGCGCCGCCCGCGGCCGATGCCGCCGAGAGCCCGCTGTATTACACGCTGCACTCGTTGCTCGACGATCGCGATGCGCCGCCGGTCGATCCGGAGGCCGTCGAGCTGGGGCCGGCCGTGACCAGCGTTCCGTTGGTCAGCCGGTCGCGAGCTGATTTGGGTTTGATCCAGCCCTGGGACAAGCCTTCGACGACCGACGTGCCGGTGTTTGTCGGTCGTTCAGTGATCGAAGAAGCGTACGAACAGGCCACTCAGCACCCGGAGCGCGAAGTGGGCGGGCTGCTATTGGGAAACGTGTGTCGCGATGCCGCGGACGGCAAGCTGTTCGTGCAAGTTACGTGCCTGGTCAGCGGAGAGGGGAGCACCCAGTCGACAGCCACCACCGTGACCTTCACGCCGGCCAGCTTCGAAAGCGCCCGCAGCATGATCGCCTTGCGCGGACAAGGCCGCCAAGAGGAAATCGTAATCGGTTGGGCGCATAGTCACCCGTTTCGACTGTGCCAGGAGTGCCCGTTGCCGACTCCGCCCGAATGCGTTGACAAGATTCTGTTTTTCAGCACCGACGACGTGCAAGTTATGGAAACGACGTTTTATCAGCCTTTCATGGTTGGCCTATTGACTGGCGTCGACGCGCGGCTCGAGCGGGCCCTGGGCCACGCGCCGTTACGGTGCTTTCGCTGGAATGACGGCGAGGTCTCACGGGCCGGATTTTTTGTGTATGAGGATTGATCGACGATTTCTAACGATTCGCCAGGAGACACCGCTATGTCCAACCCGAAGCAACCCACTTCACGACCCCAAAGCGCGCCGGCGTCGGCAGCCGCCAATGGCGCCCGACCGGACGACGACGCGCTGCGGCAGATGCTGTCCGGCAGCCGCGAGTCGGCGCGCCAGGCCGGCGAGCAGTTGATCCAGGAAAATGCCGCGCTTCGCGTCGGGGTCGAAGAAGCCCGTCGCATTCAAAACGAGCTCCGCCGCGAGATGATCGCGCTGGCCGAACCGGCGAACTTGCTGGGCACGATCACAAGTGTCGAGCGCAACGGCCAACTACGCGCCACGGTCCACGTCGACGGCTTGCCGGCGGTTCGCGCCAACGTTCATCCCACAATCGATCCCGACGAAATTACGGTCGGCGTTCCTGTCTACTTGAGCCAGGATCGGGCCTGCGTTCTGGGGCTGAGCGATCACTGCCCTTGGAAGCATATTGGCGTGTTCGAAGAGCATATTGCCGGCACGGAACGAGCGATCGTACGCTTTCAAGAACAGCTCGTGCCGGTGAAGTTGGTGATTGAGATGGCTGAGGTCAGTCTCGCGCGCGGCGATCGCGTCGGATTCAACCTCGATGCCGGGGTCGCGTTCATCAGGCTGCCAGATCCGGCCACCAAGTACCTGTTTGCAGAGGACTTGCCAATGGATGACTTTTCACAGTTGGGGGGACTGGAACCACAGATTCGACAGATCAAGCGGTTGGTCGACTTCGCCATTAAATATCCGGAGACGGCAACGCGCTTCGGCGTGCCGCGCAAGCGCGGGATCCTGCTATTGGGTCCGCCGGGAAACGGCAAGACTCGGTTGGCTCGCTGCACGGCGAACTACATCCGTCAATTGCTGCCCGACATGCCGTGCCGATTTCAGAGCATTTGCGGCTCCGAGGATTATTCGATGTGGCTGGGGGGCACCGAGCAGCGGCTGAAGGAGCGCTTCGCCGCGGCGCGACGCGCGGCCGAGAGCGGCCCTGTCGTCCTGTTTTTCGACGAGATCGACGCGGTGGCCAAGCTGCGCGGCACCGATCATGGCAGCGGTGCGCCAGACCGGATTCTCGCCACGTTCCTGGGTCTGTTGGACGACGTGCAAAAGACGCTGGGCAACGTTTTGATCATGGGGGCCACGAACCGGGCGAGCCTGCTCGACCCGGGTCTGACGCGGCCGGGCCGGCTGGATTACAAGCTCACGATTCCGCCCCCGAATCGACGTGCCGCCGAGCTAATCCTGCGTCGCTATTTGGAAACCTGTCCGCTGGCCGAGCCACTCGACGAGCTGTTGGCGCCGGCGGTGCATCGCATCTTCAGCCCGCGCGGGCCGTATGCGGAATTGGTCACCGTCCGGCTCAGCGACGGCCGCCGGCTGGTGATTCACGGCCGTGAGCTGCTTAGCGGCGCGATGCTGGAAAACATCGTGCGTCGCGCCGCGGAAGCCGCGGCGGTCCGCCAGGTCGAAACCGGCGACGAGCAAGTCGTCATGGCAGATGACTTGACCCTCAGCCTCGACGAGGAGCTGACGAGCACCGCGGGTTTGCTGGGGCCAGCGAACGTCAAGAGCTATATCGCGTCGATCCCGCAGGACGCTCACCCGGTCGAAGTGCGGACGGTGCCAACCGTTGGGTCCACATACTTGCGCAACAATCTGTAGCTGGCCTCTGCGAGGCCGGCACAGCCTTACGAACGATCCACCGGGTCAGAGACCCCAGCTACAGAAAAGAGAAAATCACTTCACAGGAGTGCAACGATCATGCGGCGCGCGACAGAAGAACCCCAACTCGTCAAGAAGATTCTTGGCGCCGATTTTGAGCTGGCCAACTCACTGGTCTATGAACACGGGCGCAGCGGTGACGTCGATGACGCGGCCAAATTGCTTCTGGCCGAGATTCTCGGTTTCCCCGAACGCCCGACTTACGTTGGCACGGCCATCGAGCAAGGCAGGCGTTTTTTGAGCAGCTCGGGCGGATCGGCGTACATCGATAGCGGGCATCTGGAAAAAAATACACCCGAGCATTCTTCCGCCCTCGACCATCCGGGGCACGTGCATGCCGCCCTACTCACGGCGCGCCGGGCGAAGCGGGCTGCCGAAGCTCACGCGCCGCCCGGCGCGAAGCTGCAGGTGCTGGCGAACAATTCCGACGGCCTGGTGAGCTACGGCTCGCACCTCAGCCTGCTCACGACACAGTCGTGTTTCGAAGATCTCTGCGGCCGTAAACCGCATCTGGCGTGTTTCCTGGCGACCCATCTGGTCACCAGCGTACTGTACACGGGGCAGGGCATGGTCGGCGCGGCCAATGGGCGGTCGGCATGCGAATTTCAACTGAGTCAGCGAGCCGACTTCTTCGAACAGTTGTGGAGCGAGGGCACCATGCACAAGCGGCCCTTGATCAACCTGCGCAACGAGCCGCATGCCGCGGATGGGCTGGCGCGCCTGCATGTGATTTACAACGATATGGCGCTGGCGCCGACGGCCAACCGCCTGCGTGCCGGAACACTGCAAGCGGTCGTCGCTCTGTGCGAGGCCGGCGAGATCGATTCGGCCGTGATCCTCGAAGATCCCGTCGCTGCTGCCTCGCAGATCAGCCGCGACCTGTCACTCAATCATCCCCTGCGCACGATCGCGCGAGGGCGGCGGCTGACGAGCGTCGAAATCCAGCAAGAAATCTGGAACCTTGTGGCCGAATCTCATCGGCGTGGCGTGTTTGCCAACATCGTGCCGGACCTCGAGGAGATTCTGGCTGAGTGGAAGCACGTGCTTGACTTGTTGCGGACGCGCGACACCGAAGCGCTGGCGCCACACTGCGACAACTGGCTCAAGTACTTTCTACTGGAGCGTTACCGCGGCAAACGCCGGATCGACTGGAGCTCGGCGCAGATGAAGCTGCTCGACTTGCAATACGCCAACCTCGACCCCGAGCACGGATTGTTCTTTCAAATGGCCCAGGATGGCCTGGTCGCCGGGATGCCAACCGAGGCCGAGATCGAGCGGTTCATTCAAGAACCGCCGACCGATACGCGGGCGTATCTGCGGGCGCACGTGCTGCGCCGCTTTGGCCCAGTGGTTTGCGACATGGACTGGTCGTGGATCACCTTCAGCGTGCCGACGCACCGCGGGTGGTGGGCGGTGGCCCGCTTGCGAATGCCCGATCCGCGCCGTCATGGGGAAGCCGATTGCGCTGCCGCATTGGCTGCCGCCACGTCGCTGGAAGACCTGCTCGATCGCTTGCCGGCGGTCGAGCCGCCCGCGGCGGTCGCGAACGCACCTGCCCGGACCCAAGGTCGCTACGAACACTCGATCAATCACTTTCCGCGGAACTACGGCATGTAATCGTTAACGAAACCATCATGAAAGGAACACGATCATGGAACGCGAACGACAACATCAGGAGCACAACTCCGGGGGCGGTGGCGACCCGGCGCCCGATCCCGAGCGGGAGGCCCGGCGCGAGCGGCTGCGGGGATTGCACGAGGCCGCCGATCGCACCCTCGACGCGATTCAGGCCGGCAACGCCGAGCAATTCTTGCAACAGCACCGTCAGCGAGGGGCCCAGTGACGGTGACCAAAAACCTGTAGCCAATCCCTTCAAACGAATTCCAAGCAGAATCCAAAATAGGTGTTGATCATGTCTAAGAATCGCAAGTCGCGTCCCCTGGTGATGGGTTCGGAGACCGAGTATGCCTTGTCAGGCCGATCGTCCCGCGTTGCGGTTCGGCCCGAACAACTGATCGGCCTGGTCTTGCAGGGGGCACGCCGCTATCGGCACTTGCCTGGTTCCGAAGACAGCGCGGGCCTGTTCCTGGAAAATGGCGGGCG
Source organism: uncultured Planctomycetaceae bacterium (assembly GCA_964622155.1). Lineage (GTDB taxonomy): Bacteria > Planctomycetota > Planctomycetia > Pirellulales > PALSA-1355 > CAZUPX01. Next base: position 6,712 of record CAZUPX010001165.1, read on the forward strand.
GCTGTACGCGGAGATCAACGGACATCCCGAGTATGCCACGCCTGAGTGCCGCTCGCCTCAGGAAATCGCCGTATACGATCGCGTGGGCGAGCGGCTGCTTGCCCAGGTGGCCGAGCGCGTGCGTGCCGACAGCGGGTCTAAAATCGAGCTGACGCTGACGAAGACAAACCTTTGCCCGCTACTCCCAGACACGGTCACTCACGGCAACCACGAGAGCTATACGTGCTGGACCGCGCTCGACGAGGCAGCCGACTATTTGATTCCACACCTGGTAACGCGGCTGCCGTATGCCGGCTCGGGATGCCTGTCGGGCGCACAGCAGGGGATGGGCTTCGAGCTTTCGCAGCGAGCTCGGCACCTGATCCGCCCCACCGGCGCGTCGACCACCGGCGACCGGGGAATCTTCTGCACGCGCGTCCGGTACGAGCGCGACCAGTCCTCCACGGGCTGGACGCGGGCACACCTGATTGGCAAAGACTCGCAACGCGCCCCGCTGGGAACCTATCTCACCTTCGGCACCACGGGACTGATTTTCTGGGTTCTCAACAACGGCGGACGCGTCGGCATGGGCATGAAGCTCCGCGACCCGGTCGAGTCGCTGCGAACCGTCTCGCAAGACCCCAGCCTCGAGAAACCCCTCCAACTGGCCGACGGTCGGTCGATGACGCCGGTTGAAATTCAGCGCAACTATCTGGACGATTGCCGCGCGTTCGGCCAGCACAACGAGCTGCCCGACTGGGCACCGGCGTTGCTCGAGCAATGGCAACAGACGCTGGAGGTGTTGGCCGACAATCCGCTGGACCTGGCCGGTAAGCTCGACGCGTATACCAAGCTGTGGATGTACCACCACCAGCTCGACCGCGCCGGTGCGACGTGGGCCGACGTGCGCCTGGGCATGCAGCTTCTGCGGCGCCTTCGCGGCACGGTGCCAGCGCCGTTGATTCAGGCCCTGATCGCCGACGATGCGCAAACCTTGCCACCGGCGCAGCAGTCCGCTTTGGAAGCCGCGAAGCAATCGCTCGGCGAAGGGGGCGAGGTGACGCACGAGCGATTGTGCCTGGCCGTGCGCATGCAGGCGCTCGACTTCGAGTACCACAAACTCGGTGGATTGTTCGAGGAAATGGACCGATCCGGGTTGATCGACACGAGCATCGCGCCGGCGGAGGCCGTCTCACCGGCGATGACCGAACCGCCCCACGACACCCGTGCCAGCGCGCGAGCCGCATTGATTCGCGAGCATCAGGCGCAGGGGGGCTGGACCGCAGGATGGGACCGCATCGTGGGCGCTCGCGGCGGCAAAGTGATCGTACTGGACGACCCGTTTGCAGCCCAGTCGAACGCGGTCCCCGACGGCAAAGATGGCACGCTGGCCGCGGGTCAAGTCGCCGCGCGCGTCCGGTCGTTGCCGTCGTTCTTCAGGACGTGATGCGGAATCATCTGTCAGGCGCGGCGGGAGCTTATTCTATGGTGTCACGCTCAACACGGTCGTCGGCGAACAAAAATGTGGCTGTTTTGGAAGCGGTGTTTGCCTTTGAATCTAAATCCAATAGAACGGTGGGGAACGAGGCACTGCCCAAGATCGATGCAATCCGCTTCAGGAATCCGATCATGAATGTAACACGCGATGACATCTTGGCTTACGTAAGCGGGGACATAGACGACCCCCGCCACTGCCAGGAGATCGAACAGGCCATTCACGAGCTCGACGAAGCCGCCGAGTGGTATCAGGAAATTCAAAACGAGATGGAGCTCCCGGCAGCCGCGGCAGGGGCGCCGCGGCTGCAATCGGCTCCGGCCAAGGAGCCGTCCTGGACCCAGATCGTGTGGAGCGATACCGACAATTGGATCCCGACGGGGCGGAAATCCGGCAAGGCCGCCGCGGTCGAAGTGGAGGTCGTGCAATCCGGCGACGAGCTGGTTGCCAGCTTTGGCGGGCTCTCACCCGGCCAGCAGCCTGACAGCCTGATGGCGTGGGTGCCCAAGGTCGACGTGCGGCGATTGACGCTGGGCCAGCCGCGGGACACCGAGGTGCGGACCGCGGCCACTAGGTTCGAGGCGACTGACGAAGGATCGTCGTCGCCAGTGATTCCAGCGGCCGAAGTCCCCCAAACGCCAGAGATTCTGGATAGTGCGATTCGCACCTACAGCCTCCTTCCAGTGGATGCAGCCGCTCACCCGGCGTCCCGATTCGCGGCAAAAAAAATCGCACCGCCGTCGTTCCGCCGCATCTGGCGGCCCGGACCGCCGACTGACTTTCACGTCAGCAAGGGCCGCGGCTTCGAAGCTTGGCTCGTACCTGCCACTTGGCGATTCGCACTCCTGTCTTGCGAATTGCTCGCGCCGCGCGGACTGCCGGCCGTGGGGCATTACCGACTCTGGACTCCTGGGGCGGAATCGCCAGTGCTCGAAGGCCGCTTCACCTTGCGCGAAGCTTCGCCCGCCGAACTTGTGACGCGCGTGCGCCTCGGGCCGATCGCAGACATACCGCCCGCAACTCCTTCAGCCCGTCCTTGGGACGATCGGTCGCGGGCGGAGTTCTTGAGTCGGCTCCAAGACTCGGGCGAAGCGGACTGGGTACGGGCTGAGACGGCGCGGGCCCTAGGTCAGACTGCCGATCCAGCGGTTGGAG
>CAZUPX010001166.1:0-2806 GCA_964622155.1 uncultured Planctomycetaceae bacterium
CGCCCTTCTATGTGTTGTTCCAGTCGTTGCGCACACTGAGCGGTTCGCGGCAGAGTGTCAGCGACTTGGCGCGCACGCTGGCCGACGTGCGGATCAACGCGCCAGATCGGCCGCAGGCCGTGCGGCTGGGCGATGCACGCGACGCGGCATCGCTGCGCTACATGGCGGCGTGTCTGAAACGGGTCGACCCCGAATTGTGGGAACCGATCCTCGACGGTCGGTGGCTCGAAGGTTACGACGAGGCCGGATTGCTCCCAAAAATCCGCTGCCCTGTCCTGCTTCTGCAAGGCAACGTCGCCGAAGGTGGGGCGCTCGGCGAAGCCGCCGCCGAGCGAGTCGAGCGGTTGATTCCGGATTGCCTTCGCATCCGGGTCGCCCGTGCGGGCCATTTGATTCATAGTCTACTTCACGAAACGACCCTGCGATTGACAGGTGCGTTTTTGGAATCGATCGCGATGGATGAGTATCGCGACAATTGAGGGACGGGAACCTAGCCACCCAGGACACCGAGAACAGAGAGACGGACGGAAGAGAATTCATATCAAAGACAAATTTTGTCTCCGTGTCCTCGGTGTTCGGTGGCTAATCCTCCTGGTTCGCAACGGACTGTCGGCTATGTTAGGCTTGAGAACGGTTGATTGGAGAGATCGTGGACTTGTGAGGCACACACCATGAAAACGGCGATGGGGACAACGCTGATCGACGGCGGACAACTCGTCGACGGAACCGGCGCCAAGGCCGTCGCCGACGCGGCGGTGGTGATTCGCGACGGGCGAATCGAGTACGCCGGGCCGTCGATCGCAGCGCCGGCGGCGCCGCCGGGCTCAACGCACATCGACGCGCGCGGTGGCACGATCATGCCGGGCCTCGTCGAAGCGCATTTCCATCCGACGTATTTCAACGTGGCCAATCTCGAAGACCTCGATATCAAGTATCCCGTCGAATACGTCACGCTGTTGGCCGCGACCAATGCGCGGCTGGCATTGGAGTGCGGATACACCGCCGCACGCAGCGGCGGCAGCTTGTTCAATATCGACTTCTGGCTCAAAAAGGCCATCGAAGACGACCTGGTGCTTGGGCCTCGGCTGGCTGCCAGCGGGCGCGAGATTTGCGGGGTCGGCGGACTCATGGATTGGAATCCCGATTTCCGCAAGCTCGGCATGGAAGGATTGGTGCTGCTCATTAACGGACCCGACGAGGGGCGCCGCGCCGTGCGCAAGCTGGTCAAGGATGGGGTCGAGTGGGTCAAGACCTATCCGACCGGCGACGCCGCCGCGCCAGACACCAACGACCATCACACGCTGTGCATGACGTTTGACGAGATGCATGCCGTGGTGCAGGAAGCTCACAACCACAAGCTCAAGGTCACCGGGCACTGCCGAGCCACCCAGGGGATCAAGAACGCCTTGCGCGCCAGCTACGACACGCTCGAACACGGAACGTTCATGGACCGCGAGGCCCTGGACATGCTGCTGGAGCGGAACACGCCCGTGGTGCCGGCTTTGCAGTTCGAACACGCCAGCATCGTGCACGGCCCTGAGTTCGGTATGTCGCAAGCCGTCATCGACGGCCATCAGGAAACGCTCGACGGCGGAGCCGAGAGCGCGCGGATGATCTTGCGCGCCGGCGGCCGGCTGGGTATGGGTGGCGATTATGGATTCGCCTGGAACCAGCACGGCACGTACGCCAAGGAATTGACGTTCTTCGTGAAGTTCGTCGGCTTTACGCCGTTGGAGACCATCGTCTGTGCCACGCGGACTGGTGCCGAAATCATGGGCCGGCGGGACGAGTTCGGCACGCTCCAGCGCGGCAAGCTGGCCGACGTGCTGGTGGTCGACGGTGACGTGCTGGCCGACATCAGCGTGTTGGAAGACCGCTCGCGGTTCATTGCCGTCGTGCAAGGGGGCATAGTGAAAGCGGGTCATCTGGCCGCGCCGGCGACGGCCCGACCGCAACTGTCGGCGGTGTGAGACCCGACCTACCGCGACGATCTGGTGCGGCCGACGAGACTCAACAGTGCGACCGCCACGATCGCCAGGACGGCGCTCCACGTGAAGGCAACTTGTCCGCCGTAGGTCTGATATAGCACGCCAAAAATAAGATTCGCCGGCAAGGCCGCGATGCCGATCGCCAGGTTGAACCAGCCGAAGGCCAGGCCCATGCGCGCGTCTTGCACCAGCGAGGCTACCAACGTGCGCTCGGCCGGTTCGGTCAGCGCGTAGAACAGTCCATAACAGAGAAAGAAGAACCAGCCTTCGAGGGCGCTGGTTGCCAGCGAGAACGCCAGGTAGATCGCGGCGTAGATGATCCAGCCGGCAAAGATCAGTGGCCGCGCGCCGAAGCGATCCACGGCCCGGCCGGCCAACAGGCTGCCGGCGCTCTTGACGATATGAAAGGCGCACCATAGAAGCGGCAGCATTCCCTCGGACACGCCCAACTCGCCGACTCGTACCAAGAGAAACGAATCGCTCGAGTTGCCGAGCGTAAACACGACCAGGGCCACGAGGTACACCAGGAAGTTGCGGTCAAACGGCTCCAGGGTGAACGTGAACTCTTTGGCGGCGCGGGTGCTGGCCGGACGGTCGCGCAGACCAAACAAGACCCACAGCACGACGGCCAGACCAGGGATCGCGCTCAGCAGAAACAAGGTCCGCAATTGACCTGGCCACAGCCACAGGAACGTAAATGCCACGAGCGGTCCGATTGCCGCGCCCAGGTGGTCCATCGCGCGGGTGAAACCAAACGCACGGCCGCGCATGCCTTGGGGCGTGGAGTCGGCGATCATGGCATCGCGCGGCGCGGCGCG
>CAZUPX010001167.1:0-1595 GCA_964622155.1 uncultured Planctomycetaceae bacterium
GCGTCTCGATCGTCTTGTCCTGGGCATGCGAGATGAGGATCAGGCCGTACGGCAGGCTGGCCAACCGCGTGAGCACCCGGTGCCATTCGTTCTTGACCAGGGCCCAGCCCTTGCCGTGCCCCATGTCGCCTTCGTATTCGATGTTGTGCTTGGCGCAGACGTGTTCGCTGCAGAACTTGAAGGCGTTGTCGGCCGTGTCGATGACGATGGTCTTGAACGGATGGTCGCCCTGGGCCACCAGCTTGCAGGCGGCCAGGAAGTCGTTCCAGGTGTAGGTGGGCACCTTGAAAACCTCCAGGTGACTCAGGCCCGGTTCGCACTCGAAGAAGATGGCTTCGGGAAACCGACTGGCGAACGTCGACTTTCCTAGCTTCGGGGCCGAGTACAGCAGGATCGTCTGCTTGTCCAGATCGGTGGTCGGTTTGGTGCGGTGTGCCGGCAGCGTCAAAGTCATTGGGGTGCTCCTTTCAGAAAACGGGTGCGTCGGAATCGGTCGGTGTCAGCTCCTCGTGGGGTGAAACGATCTCGTAGAGGTTGTCAGCCACGTTGGGATTAAAGCCCGACTGACAGAAGGGCAGGTATTCGCAGGGCCGCTGGAACGAGAAGCAATTGGATGTGTTCAAGAGCCACTTGCCGCGGCGGCGGGCATCGAGGTATTGCTGCGTGATCTCCCAGACCTCTTCCTGGAGCATGGCCAGGCGGTCTTCGGAGAGAAAAATGTGCTCGCGGTGAAACGCTTCGGGGCGGGCGTACCATTCGGCGAGCCGGCCGTGAAACGCTTCGTCGCTTTCCGGCAGTTGCCGCTTGGCGGTCGACCGACCGCTCTTGTTGCTGGCGGCCAGTTCGGCGCGGCGGGCCTCATACTCGGCCTCGGTCTCGCCCACTTTCTGCTTCAGCCGGGACTTGAGCAGGACGTTGTAAATCACGCCCACGATCGGATAGCCGAGCTGCCGCAGGTAAAAGCTGTAGAGGGCGATCTGCGTGTCGGTCCACAGCTTGTCGAGATAGTTGGCGTCGACCGACGAGGCGGTCTTGTGTTCCACCAGATACATCCCATCGGGCCGCCTGACGATGGCGTCCGCCTTGCCGGCCATCACGAATGTTTGGCTGGGGCGGTTGGTATCGGGGTTGCGAATCTCGCCCATGAAGGACTTCTCGACCTCTACGATCTCGAAGTCTTCGGACTGATAGCGGGCGGCGTAACCTGTGATCATGGCGCGAGCCAAATGCCACGCCGCCTTCTGGTCGTCATCGCCGGCGCGCATGGGGAACTGCTGGTCGACGTGGTCGAGCACAGACCACAGGCAATGGTCGTTCGCGTCGGAGCGATACCAAAGTTCGATCGCGCCGTGGATGACGCTGCCGAACGACATCGCCTCGGGTTTCTCGCGCGGTAGCAGGCAGTCGATGTAACGGTGCTTGTACTTCCGCGGGCAGTTGCGAAATGTGTTGAGCGCCGAATACGTGAGCACGCTCTTGTCCGGCGGAGTGTGTGCTACTGCTGTCGTCATGGTTGATCCGGTAACGACGGAGTGAACTGCTCAAACGATCAGTTATCCGCACAAGGTTCGGTCGGGTCTCCGTTGCGCCGCTTG
>CAZUPX010001168.1:0-1698 GCA_964622155.1 uncultured Planctomycetaceae bacterium
GAATCCGCGCCACGACGTGCCCCAATGTCTGGTCGTTCAGCGGGATGGGCAGCAGGTCGTGGGCGTTGAGACCCATCACGCCGGTCCAACAGAGATGGTCTGAGATCCAACGCGGCTTGATCTCGGCGGCCAGCCGCTTGAGTTTGGCCAGGTACTCGAAGTTCAAGGGATCCGTGCTGCCGATCGACAGCGACACGCCGTGCATGACCGTTGGATAGCGCTCGGCGATCTGGTCCAGCACGTACCGCGGCCGGCCCGCGGTGTCCATGAAGTTTTCAGAGATCACCTCGAACCAGTCGACCGCCGGCCAATGCTCGAGGATGTGCGCAAAGTGCACGGTCCTCAAACCGACACCCAGCCCCAGCAAAGGACAACCCATGCGCGGCGCGGACATCGTTGCCAAAGCCTCGAGGAATTGGCGAGAATGATCAATGGCTAGTGGTTCAGTGCACGAGTCGGTCGCGATTACAAATCACTAGCCCCCAGCCCCTGACCCCTGGTCCCTACTTCGCCGGAGCGGGTCCGACTTTTTTGCCTTCCTTGGCCATCAGCTCTTCGAAGCGCTTGCGGGCTTTCTTCCAGGCGCCACCGCTTAGGGGCACACCACACTCGCCTTTGCCCTTGCAGCTATTCTCGCCCGGCTTGGCGCCGCAGCCGCCTTGTCCGCGACATTCGTTGTCGGCGTGGCAGGTATGGGCCTTGGCGGTGGCGCAGGCGCCTTGCCCGGCGCAGGCGTTGTCCTTCTTCTTGCCCACGCCCTTGCAAACATTCAGACCGCGACAGATGTGCGGCTCGCCCAGCAGCGGATTTTTATCCTTGTCCTTGCCCGGGGGTGCTTCGGCAGCCAAGGCCGAACTGCCCGCGGCCGCGCCAGCCAACAGACCACCCACGGCCGCGGCGGTCAGTCGCTCAAAATCACGACGATTGAGTTTGGAGTCTTTCATCGGTGGTTCCCATTCAGTTCGAGTGCTCGTTGATCGGGCAAACCCCTGCCGGAGACGACTAACCTATCACAGCTCAAGGCCGATTGCCACAAGCCAACGCCCAGTGCCAGCAGGCGCTGACGGCCATCGAACTTCCCTCTCCGGGCACCATGCGCAGCATGGTCATGGGAGAGGGCGGCGAGCTCGGCGAGCCGGGAGGGGTCATTTCCCCTCACGACACGCCGGCGCCACCCGCGCTATACGGCATCGCCCCAGCAGCGTTCCGTGAACGTTTCGATTTCCAGCGCCGCCAGCCGATCGATCACGTCGCGGGGCAGCGGGCGACGCAGAGGTTCCTTGGCCAACATGCGATGGACGAGACGCGCGGCACGGGTGGGCAGATGGGGCACCAGGCCTCGCAAATCGGCTGGCGTTTCCTGGCGATGTTGCGCGGCCAGCTCGGCGACGTCCTGGGCATCGAACGGCAAATGCCCGGTCAGCATCTCGAACAGCGTCACGCCCAGGCTGTAGACGTCGCTGCGAATGTCGCCTGCCAACGCCGAGCAGATGATCTCTGGCGCGGCGTAATTCAGCGTTCCCACGATAGGACGATCGGCGATCGAAGTGGACTCGTCGGCAGCGCGGGCAAAGCCCAGATCGATCAGGGTTACGTGTCCCCCTGGCGCAACGAAGATGTTGCTCGGCTTGACGTCGGCGTGCATCCAACCGACCTGGTACAGTGCATCGAGTGCTTCGGCCACCTGCCGGCCGACCC
>CAZUPX010001169.1:0-3668 GCA_964622155.1 uncultured Planctomycetaceae bacterium
GCGATTGCATGTTGGTGGCCGGCGATCAGTTGTCTCCACGTCGCGGAGGCCCCGGCATCCGTCCGCCGCTCCCGCCGGAAGTGACCGCGACCTTGCTCAAGGATCAATGGGTCGTGAGCGGCGACGACGAGGACCATCGGCGTCGCGGCATTTACCTGTTCGTACGCCGCAATTTGCGCTACCCGATGTTCGACGTCTTCGATCGGCCCGACACGAATGCAAGCTGCCCCGTGCGACATGAATCGACGACGGCGACGCAGTCTCTGGTGTTGTTTAATTCGGAGTTCAGTCTGCAATGCGCCCGTTGGTTGGCCGGTGCGCTCATGCGGTCACAGCCCAGCAGCGCGGACCGCCAGATTGAAGAGGTGTATCTGCGAGTCTTGAGCCGGCCGGCGACAGCCGATGAAGTTCGCTCGGGCCAGGAGTTTCTCGGCCGGCAGCGGGAATTGCTGCGCGCCGAAGGTCGCGCCGCCGAAAGCCTTGCGCTACCAGCAGGGATCGAAAAGTTCGACGATCCGCTGGCCGCGGCCGCGCTAGTCGATTTCTGCCTGGTGCTGTTCAACGCCAGCGAGTTTGTGTATTTGGATTAATTCACAAGCTCCGGCAGCGGCTTCGCACTGTCCTCGACCAGGTACTGCGGACGTCCGCGCAGGTCGGTAACCGTCGTTGCCGCGGCGTCGATGCCGAGGTTGTGATACAGCGTGGCGAACAGCTCAGGAAACGTGACCGGCCGCGCGACCGCTTCGCCACCCAGGCGGTCGGTGGCGCCGATTACCTGGCCGGTCTTCATGCCACCGCCGGCAAGCAGCCCGCACGCGACACGCGGCCAGTGATCGCGGCCGACGTTCTTGTTGATCAACGGCGTGCGGCCGAACTCGCCCCATACGGCCACCGTGACGTCATCGGCCAGTCCTCGATCATGCAGGTCTTCGATCAGCGCCGAAAAACCTTGATCCAGCACGGCCAGATCTTCCTTGCAGCGATCGAAGCACGAGCCATAGGGATGGCCATGCCAGTCCCACTTGCTGTAGTTGAGCGTGACGACGCGAACGCCGGCCTCGACCAATCGCCGCGCCACCAGAAAACTCTGCGGCACACGCGGAGCGCCATTCTCATCGATGTGGATTTTCTCGTCCCCCGTGCCGTACCGTTCCACAACTCGTGGGTCTTCCTTCGACAGATCCAGCGCCTCGGCCAGCCTGGAAGAGGTCAAAATATCCATCGCCTGCGCGGCGAACGAGTCCATCCCGTGCATCTTGCCGCTGGCGTCGGTCTCGCGGCGGAAGCGGTCGAGGCTGGCTAGCAAGGTCTTGCGGTCATCGAGCTGATTGTGCGTGATCCCCTGCAGCACCATATCGTGCCGGCTTTCACCCATGGGCCGAAAGTGATCGTGCGAGAGGCCTAAAAAACCTGGGCCGGGCTCGTTGTATGGCGGATGCGTCGTCGTGTAGGCCAGGCTTACAAACGGCGGCACGCTGGCACGCGTCGGACCTTGCAGCTTCGACACCACGGAGCCGAATTGCGGCCATCCGCCCGCGGGCACCCCGATCTTGGGATGCCGGCCCGTGTAGCACTGCGTTGCATCGTGGTCATCCTGCAGGCCGACTATCGAGCGGACCGGCACCAGCTTATCCATCATGCGGGCAAGCCGCGGCAGGTGCTCGCAGATCTGAACACCCGGCACGTTGGTGGCGATCGGCCGGAAGGGTCCAGCGATCTCGCGCGGGGCCTCGGTCTTGATGTCCAGAATATCCTGGTGTGGCGGGCCCCCGACGAGGTAGACCAGGATCACAGCCTTGTTCGATCGCACGGTGCCAGCCCGCGCTTCGGCGGCCAGCAGCTCGGGCAGCGCCAGACCCGTAAGCCCCAGGCTGCCGATCTTCAGAAAGTTCCGCCGCGAGAGTCCGTCACAAAACTGACGGCGGCGCTCGGCTGGTCCCAAAATCGTCAGCATGCGTTTGCCTCGCAATCTCCGGTGCGACGGCGGGGATTTGAAACGCCGAGAGCGCTGAGAACGCGGAGAAGAGGCGAAGGCTTAAGCGATTGACACTTCCTCTCTGCGTTCGCCGCGGCCTCTGCGTTTCAATTCGCCTTCGTATCGACGGATGTTGATGCGACAGCCGGCAAGATACCTGACCGAACTGGGGCTGTCAATCTGCAAATCCGGCTGACGATGTCCTAACGTCTAGCGTTCACGGGTTGCCCGTCTGTTGTCGCGCCAGCGCGATGAGCATGACGTCGGGAAGTTTTGTCGCGCCAACCTGTCGTAGCATGTTGACCACTTGCGCCGTCGTGTAATGGGCGTGGGTACAGACGTGGAGCAACACGTCGCTGCGCCGCGTGGAGCGACGCACACCGTCGCTGCCGACGCGGGGCACAAGCTGGTCGAGATCGGCGTCGGACAGGCTGGCGAGATACGTTTGCCACCGGCCATCGAGCTCATTCCACCTGGTCTCCAACTACTCAAATGAGGTGATGCCCACCTGCCCTTGCTGGTTCCCGGGTAGCTTGTCGGGCACGTCGCCCGGCAGCAGGGCCCTCTCATCGCCAAGCAGAGTTTCTAACCACACGTACTCTGCGGCGTACAGGTGCACCAACGATTTCCAGATCGACCCCTGACCCATCGGATAGGATTTTCTCAGCGATTCGTCGGAAAGTCCTCGCGCCGCGTCGCGCAGGTTGCGATTGACCCACGCGCGGTGCTCGTGCAGGCGGCGGATCGAATCCAGGGCGTTCATGCTCAGCTCCATCCAGTTTGCGTTGATTTCACGCGGTCAGGACACTTCCCACGCGAGGCAGGTTCATCATAATGCTCATCGACCGCGAGCTCTACGCAACTACGTCAACAGACGTGATACGAGAGAATCCATGAAAGGTGAGGTTGTTTACCTGTACGCGTTCGACGTGGCCAGCGAGATTGTGACGGCGCAAATCACCGACGTTTTGGGCGCCCGGCCCGTCCCTTTTGAGGTCCAGACCGATCGTGCCCTGCCGCGCGATGTGTCGCTGTACAAGCCGCTGTCAGTCGAGCTGTCCGGCCCGCATGCATTATTGGGCGGAAGTCGCGTGCGCGTGGTGGCGCGAATCTACGATGTGGGCGTCGTGTCGATCATCATGCGAGTCTCGGTCGAGGCGGCGAGTTTGAGCCAGCTCGCGCCGTTGCATAAGCCCGTGCTCGAAGACGGTAGGAGTCTGCTACGGGGCGGCCGGCGGAGGACCATCGGCGGCCGGCACGATCGGCCCCGGCGGGTTGCCGGGTACGATTGATTCATCCATCGTGACTAGATAGATGGCCATGGCCAGCAGCATCAGACCCACGACGATCCAGGTTCGCCAGTCTTTGTGCAGCCCCGAACGCTTCGGAGCGTGATGGTGGTCGTGGCCGTGCTTGTGATGATCGGAGTGTCCGTGATCGTGTTGGGGCATTGTCGTGAACTTGGGTTAAATTCGGCGGTCCGCATGCGCACTCTGCCCTGAAAGTCTACAACATTTCTTCGCTCCGCGGCATCCCAACCTCGATGGGGCGCAACCGGCCGCTGCACGAGCCGGATTGGGCACATTGTTTGACTTGCCGAACGTGTGAATTGGTTCTACCATCGATCCGCGAAGTCATATTAATCGTCGAGTGCATAAGCGATGAGTCAAGTCGATCGGCCACAACTGGGAGT
>CAZUPX010001170.1:0-4405 GCA_964622155.1 uncultured Planctomycetaceae bacterium
CACGCACCGGCACGTCGGCCCCCCACAGTCGCAAGCTCTTGACACCATCCTGCAATGCGCGGCCGCGGGTCCCCTCCACCATGAATCCGCCCAGCACGATCGTATTGCGGGCATCGGGCAGCCGCTGCCGCAAATGGTGCAAAATCCGGCCGCCGGTCATCATGCCGGCCGACGAAATGATGACCGCCGGCCCCTTCACGCTGTTAATCCGCTTCGACTCGGCCACGGACCGCGTCAGGTGCAGTTCGTCAAACGTGAACTCGAAGTCGTCGCGCACTTCCAGCCCTTCGGCCAGGTCGTGTTCCGAGGCGTAGAAGCGATAAATGTTCATGCCGCTGGCGGCCATCGGGCTGTCGAGAAAAATCGGCATTCGCGGGATGCGCCCTTGTTCCACGAGCACGCTCAACAGATAGATCAGTTGCTGCGCCCGGCCGACCGCGAACGACGCGACCACCATCACGCCTCCCCGCGCGATCGCGGCCATTACGACGTCGTGCAATTGATCCAGTACTGAGATGTCGGGATGATCGCGATTTCCGTAGGTGCTCTCGCACACCAGGTAGTCGCATTGCGGTGGCGGCTGGGGATCGTGATATAACGGCGCGCCGTACCGGCCGACGTCGCCCGAAAACACGATTCGCAGGTCCTTACCTCGATCGTTGACTTCGACTTCGATCATGCACGAGCCAAGCAGATGGCCCGTATCGTGATAGCGGACGCGAACACCCTTGGCGGGCGAGAACCACTCGTCTCGGTGCACGGTGCGAAACCGCGCCATCGCACGCTTGACGTCGGCGGCGTCGAACAGCGGCAACGCCGGTTTGTGCTTCGACAGGCCTTTGCGATTCGCATAATCGGCATCCGACTCCTGATTGTGGGCGGAATCCAACAGCAGCAGCTCGGCCAGCGACTCGGTGGCCGGAGTCGAGTAGACCGGCCCTCGAAAGCCGTTCTTCACAAGCCGCGGCAAGTAGCCCACGTGGTCGATGTGCGCGTGCGTCAACACGACGGCGCTGATCGAAGACACGTCGAACGGCAGCCGATGCCAGTTTCGCTCGCGAAGCGCCTTGAGCCCTTGAAACAATCCGCAATCGATGAGCACTTTCGACTGGGTGGTTTCCAGCAAATACTTCGAGCCGGTGACCGTTTCGGCCGCTCCGTGAAAGGAGAGACTCGCCATCGTGTGGGTCCTCCATCACGACACGGTTGACTCGCGCACTGCCGATCTCGGTCCGCGCGTCGATCGTGCCACAATCGCCAAAAAAGCCACCAAAGCGCCGCCGGCTAACGGCAGCCCCCACTCGTTGCGTTCGATCCAACTCGGCAAGTGCGGCATTAGTTCTCGCCAGCCGACCATCCAAGATAGCGTTGCGATCGTGAGCCAACAGGCCCACCCGGCCCGGGGCACAGACTTCCGCAGGCGTGCCAACACGGCGGCGGCAATAAACAGTGACAGTGCGACCACGGCGATGACCACGACCGCCCGCAGGCCCAAATACACACCAATGATCGCCAGTTCGTAACTAGCGCTGGCGCCCGCCGCCACATCTCGACCGCGACCGCTGCAGACCCACGCGGGCCAGGCCAGCAAACTGAGCCACAGAGCCGCCAACAATCCAGACACGCTCTCGGGCACGCCGCGCAAGGCCCATTGACCGGCCGCTTCATCCAACTGCAATCCAGGCCACGCGATCGTCACCGCCAACCCCACCACAAGCACCGATCCGAGCAGCCGCAACGGCACCGTCAGGCCGTCGAACTCGATCAAGGCCGCACACACGAGGGTGCAGACCAGCAGCATGTGCAACGCATAGGGTCCAAATTCCAAGAGGAACGCCGGGGGCGCGTCGGGCCCCAGCGGCGACGTCGGTTGGATCACCTCCGACCATCCCAACACCGCGCTAACGACTGCCGTCAGCACTTCGACGAATAGATAGCGTGGTGATATCGCGGCAAAGCAGTCGCGACAGCGGCCCCCAAGCACCAACCAACTGACGATCGGCACGTTGTCGTACCAGCGGATGGGTCGTCCGCACGCTGGGCACTGCGACGCCGGGCGAATGAGACTGATCCGGCGCGGCAGCCGGTGGATCACCACGTTCAAGAAACTGCCGAGCACGCCCCCCAATACAAACAACCAGGCCACGACCGCCCAGCGGCCGACCGTCGAGACTTCGATGCTGCCTTGAAGAAGATCGACAAGCAGGTTCATTTCGGCGATCGCAGTTCGAGGCTCAAGCTTCTTTATGACAGCGCCTTACACTCGCGCACCTCATTTTTGCTACTGGGCGGTTAGTGTGTTGCTGGCGGTCGGACAATTACAGCCAAATCTCCGCGCGGTTTACTCATTGGGCGCGGATTCCACAGTGCGAGTTTCCTCGTCGGTGAGCGCGTATAGTGTATAGACCAGCTTGTCAATTTCGCGGTCAGTGGAGTCGATCTGGCGCTGGATGGAAGTCCGCGCATGGTCGGTGCTGGCCACCGCAATCTGCCTATGAGACGCCAATATCAGCTCGACCAGTTCTATCATTCGATCGTGGTGCTTTTTCTCCATGCGATCTGCTAAGTTGAGAATTCGAATTGGCAACTTCGCCAGTTGCCCCTTATTGATGGCAAGAAATCCGCCAGCAAGATGCTTGGCTTGAAACCTCAAGCGGAACAGATACGACAATAATTTAGAATTGACCACCCCCAAGACGTACCGTGGATCATCGGTCATTTCGGCGGCTGCATATACCGAAACGCCAAGCGCGAGTCCACCTGAGTCGAAAGCGGCTTCTAGGCGTTTGGTCATGCCCCCGAAGATGATTTTCTGTTCACGGAAGAGATTGCGTTTATTTTCTGTTAGATGCTCCCAATTCGCTAGTAGAACTGGTCGGACGAACCGCTGATTCATGAACCTCACATCGCCAAGCGAGATTGAGTATCGGTCAATGTTGCCGGTAACGATGAATTCAAAGCAATCTCGTTTGGAAGCCCTCGTCTTCTCAAGCAAAGCATCTGCCACTTGTTGAGCGGCGAACCCCGTCGTGCCGCTGTGCAGTCTCGCGCGGCTCGATAGTGGCTGTGTTGCCACGCGCGATTCAACGTCCAGCGTTCCATGAATTGCTAGCCCACCAGATGGAGAGAGTTCTCGCTGAGCGACATATTCAGTACCGTCCTTCGATAAGAGATCTTGCTGGCCTGCCGCATGTAGTGTCGCGATTCGGTGTTTTCCTTTTGGCGGCTTGTTTTTCCAGATAATGATATAGGGATAGACTCCCACGCTTGGAAAAACGCGCAAGGCAGAGACATCGGTAATCAATTCGATTGTTGTCCGTTCCAGTAGGAGCGCGCGACACTCTTCTGCATAATCAAGTGCCGCAATCTTGTTGGGTAAAATCATCCCCCAACATCCATCCGACCTCAGTAACTCAAGTGGTTTCTCCACAAAGAGAATGTACATGTCGTAGCCACGACGCGCGCAACGGTATCGTTGGGAAAAATACTGTTTTACGTCTTCGCCTTGTGTCTGAAAGGTCACTCGTGCATTCACGTATGGAGGATTCCCGATAATTGCGTCGAAGCCACCCGCTTGCATGATTTCATGGAATTCGGAATCCCAGTCGAACGCGTTGATTCGCAATTGTTTTTTTGCGTCATACTTGTTGCGCTCGCGGTGAGCATAGAAGTCGGGTCCGATGAGTGAGTTGCCGCATTTGATGTTGTTTGCGAGGGAAGGAAGCAAGGGCCGGTGAAACTCCAGCGTATATTGACGCGCAGAGGCGGTCGTTTCCTCTTCGAGAAGCTTGAGATAGAGTGAAAGCTGAGAGACTTCGACGGCTTGCGCGTCGATGTCCACGCCGTAGATGTTGTCGGTAAGGATGCGGCCCTTTTCTTTGAGAGAAAGGTAGAGGGCCTTATTGCGTTTGACGACGGCGCTTCCTGTGGCCCTAGATGGGTGCTCGTTGTACCAGCGCGTAATGTATTTGAGCAAGCAATCGTAGATGCCCAGCAGGAATGAGCCGGAGCCGCAGGCGATGTCGGCGAATCGCAGCTTTGCGATCTCTTTTGGGCTTTTGCCCTCGATCAGTTTTGCGACCGTATTTTGGACGATGTAGTCGACGATGTACTTGGGCGTGTAGTAGACGCCGCCTGCCTTGAGGACTTCTGGCTTGGGTTTGAGCGTAGCGCGTTTCTCGGTGGCGACAATGACATTACCGAGGAATCGTTCATAAATCGAACCGAGGATGTGCAAGGGGATGTCATTGAAAAGGTATTCGGACTTGTGGTAGTCAAATGCGTCGAGAACGTCGGCAAATACCTTCTCGTCTATGACCACGCCGGCAGGAGCATCGAGACTTGGATGAAACCTAAAGACGATGCCATTGTAGATCTTGTCGAGGCGTCGGCACGCGATCTGAAA
>CAZUPX010001171.1:0-5466 GCA_964622155.1 uncultured Planctomycetaceae bacterium
GTAGGAGTCGCCGTCCACAACCTCCATGACACGCTTCTGCGAGCACCCTACTTGGCGTCCAATGCCCGCCTCAGCTCGACGGCGCGCTGGGGCTTGTTCCAGGCTTTGTAGAGCTTAGCTTGCTCTTCAACGACGGCTCGAGTGCGTGGATGGTCCTGGCCGTAGATGGCGCCATGAGCTGCCTGGCTCCTGGCCAACACACCCTCGGCCAGCTCGAACCGCTGTTGCGCGGCGAGGCATGCACCCAGGATCGCCTCCGCATGAGCGGCATGGCGGTTGTCCGCGGGTGCGACTTTCGCCAACCCATTCAGCATCTCTTGCAGCAGACGCTGGGCCTCGTCGTCATTTCCTTGCCGGTGAAGGACCTGTGCCAGAGCCAGACCCGTTTCAAGAATATCGGCATGCAGCGGGGGCAGCAACTTCTGGCGTGCCGTGAGCACCTCACGGAGTTGTGCGATGGCTTTGTCCATCTCGCCTGCCCTGCCTTGGTAGACGGCCAACTGGTGTCGCGCTTGCAACATCCACGCGTGTTCGGGCGCAAAACGGGCACCGAGTACCGCGACCGACGCGTGGCCAAACTGGACCGCGCCGGACCAATCACTGCGCGATGCGGCAAGCCGCGCCCGCAGCAGTGCGTTCCTGGCAATCCACGCATGATCATCGCCCAGCGAACGACGATACATTTGTTCCGCTTCAACCAACAACCCTTCAGCCATTTCCAGTTGCCGTTCGTCCGGCTGCGGTCCGCTGTCCCACGCCTTGAACATAATCGCGACTAGCTGTTCTCTGTGCTGCGCCACGATTGGGTGATTGGCCGGAAGCTGTTTCTTATCGAGCCGAATGACTTCGCGCGTGGCCTCGGGCACCAGGTCGTATTTGTCAACGGCCGCCAGCATCCTCACTGAGTTGATGAGCGGGTCGACCTTCTCGGGATGGCCGACCGCAAACGGCTGCAATGCCTCACGGACTTCCTGCAGGTAACGTTTCGCGTCTTCATAACGGCCCAAATCGAGCAGACACTCGCGCAGCGCGAGCTTCAGGTCAATGAATCCATCGTTCGCTGGGTTGCTCAGAATCTCCTGGATCAAGCTGCTCGCCCGAGACCAATCGCCGGCTTCGTAACAGACCTGGGCAATCGTCGCGACAACATCGCGGTGGGTTCCAGACTGAGGGTCGTGTGGCGTCGCAAGTGCCTTGTCGAGCATTTCCAAGGCGGCGTCATAGTGGCACTGCCATCGCAGGCAGTTGGCCACGCTGATTATCAGGCCGATGTGCTCGTTGTAATCTCGGGCGCGGCGCCGCTGCGAGATGGCCAGCGCGTCGCGGTACCTGGTTTCGGCTTCCTCAAAATCACCCCGAGCCACCAGTTGCTCGGCAAAATCCTGCAAGGGGCGCACCAGCTTGGGATGGCCGCCCATCACGCGGAGCACGATCTCGACGGCCTCGCGGATGGCCTTCTCGGCGGCCGGATAATCCCCCTTCTCCTTCAGCATCCCGGCCATATCGACCAGGATGGCGGCCAAAATCGGGTGTTCGGCCGGCAGGTGCTCGCGTGCCGTTTCGACGATCGTCTGATAGGATCGCGTGGCCAGATCGAAGCTGCGTATCTGCCTCTGGACGCGCGCCATTTCATACAACGTGAGCACTCTCAAGAGCACGTCGCCCGGCAGGCTCGGCAGCGTCTCCCGGACAATGGCCAACTCTTTCCCCTCGCTCCACAAAATGGCAGCCAGCCCCACTTGCGCCAGAAGAATGTCGCGATGGCCGCTAGGCAAGGTCTTGCGCCGCGCGCTGATGACCTCGCGGAAGAGCTGCTCGGCCTCTGGGTTGCGATTGGTATCGGCAAAGACCCACGCCAGATTGAACTTCGTTGATACCACGGTCGCGTCATCAGCTTCCAGCAGCTCGCTGCGCGTGGCCAAGGCTTTGCGATAGAGCGACTCAGCTTCGTCGTAGCTTCCCAGGTCGTGCAGCAGCCACGCCAGGTTGAACTGACTTTCGGCCAGGGCCAGGTGGTCGGCGCGATCGGCCCCGGCAGTCGCGGCCCGTGCTTCGCGGAGTTTGAGCGCCTCTCGCAACAGCGGCTCGGCGTCCTGATAGAAGCCCAGGCTGCGATCCACGTTGCCGACGGTGTCCATTAAGCGTGCCTGCAGGCGAGGTTCGCCCTTGAACTCGATCGGGATGCGCCGCGAACCGCGGCGGAGCACCTCGTCCAGCGTAAGGTCCTTGGCCGTCTCGCCCTCGCGGCGCAAGCCGAGCCCCGCCAGTCCGATCGCGTCGGACGTTTGAAAAATGCCGGCTATGAAGTCGGTGACACGATTGGCTGCGGCTGCTTCGCGAGTTGCGCGCTCGGCTTCGGACGTGGCCTTGGCTTCTTCGCGAGTTGCGCGCTCCGCACTGGCTTTGGCGTCCGCGGCGTTGATGTCGGCCCTGGCTTTTTCGACAAGCGCCTCGCGGGCCCGGGCCCGCGCATCGATGGCAAAAATTGCCGAAACCGTCGCTCCCGACACGAGCGCGACAACGACGGCCGCCGACAGCGAAGCCACGAGGGGATTGCGCTTGCACCACCGCCACAGCCGCTCCACGCGCCCCACGGGCCGCGCGGCGATCGGCTTCCCCGCCAAAAACCGTGCCAGGTCGTCGCTCATCGCGCCGGCGGTCTGATAGCGGCGCGACGGTTCCTTGGCCATGGCCTTGAGGCAGATCGTTTCCAGGTCGCGTGGGATGCGGTCGTTCAAGCTCCGCGGCGAGCGCGGCTCGTCGTGCAGCACCTGGTGCAGAATCATCCGCTGGTTGCCCAAAAACGGCAGCTCTCCGGTCAGCAGCTCGTACAGGACGCCGCCCAGGCTATAAACGTCGCTGCGGCCGTCGACGTGATGCGCCTGCCCCGAGGCCTGTTCGGGACTCATGTACGCGGGAGTTCCCAACACCTGCCCGTCGACGGTCATGGTCACTTCACCGGCGTCGCGCTTAGCCAGGCCAAAATCCATCACACGGGGCGCGCCGTCGACGGTGAGCATGATGTTCGAGGGTTTGAGGTCGCGGTGGACCACGCCTTGCTTGTGCGCGTGATCGAGGGCCTCGGCCACGCGCGCCATCAGCCTGGCCGCCTCGCGAAAGCCAAACTTGCGAGCCGTCAAAGCGTCGGCCAGCGTCACTCCGTCGACGAACTCGCCAACGATATAGGGAAATGTCTCGCTGCGACCAACCTCGTACACCGAAACAATGCCCGGATGCTGCAACTGGGCCGCGTTGCGTGCTTCGCGCACAAAGCGGTCTTCATCCTCATCGGTAGTCAGCCGGCCACTGCGCGGAACCTTGACCGCCACCGTGCGCGCAAGCTGCGTGTCGCGGGCACGATAGACCGTGCCGAACGCGCCGCGCCCCACGGCTTCGATCAACTCGAAGCGGCCCAGCGTGGGAAGCCTGTCCTTCGTCCAGGTTTGTGTCCGGCCGGTGTCGACGCGAAACGAGCTGCCGCAGGAGGGGCACAAAATCTCGTCAGCGGCTGCGTCGCGGCCGACCTCGATGGGCGTGTGACAATGCGGGCAATTCAAGCGCATCATGCCCCGCCGCGCGGGCCGGTGTCCCGCAGCCAAACGCAACGCAAGGTCTTCGCGATACTCGGGGAAACGCTCGGCGAATCGCGGGACCGTCAACTGTGGATCGCGCGCCTGCCGGAGGCGGTATTCGCCGGCGATCAGGTCCAGAACCGTCGCCTTTTCGGCCGCCAGCTCCGGATAGCTGGCGATGTATTGCTCGACTTCGATTCCCTCGCCACGGTCCAACCGCTGCTCCATGTCAACGTGAATCAGGTCGACCAGCACATCGATGCGCTGATCTGACTTTGACGGGAGAAAATCGTCGATGGCTGGCGGCTCTCCGCGGCGCCAGGCGGCCTCGAATCGCTCGACGGGGTCGCTTAGCTCGGCGGGCGCCGGATCGTGATTGAAGTCTTGACGCGGACTCATCGCTCGCGAAGTGGGGGCCGTTCATGCAGTCACAAGGTCGTCAGACCGACTAGGCAGTGTGTTGACACTGGACTGCAAGGGATTAGAATGCCCCTCCAGTATAGCAAGGGCACATGAGAGTGCACGCCGGGCGCGACGCAGCCGACCCTCGCACCCCAGGGTCAATCGTCCCTTGGAGCAAGCTAATGCAGGTAAAACCCTTTAGCGGGCGGTTGGCAAGGATCGTGGTCGGTGCGCTGCTCTGTGCGCTCTGGGCTACCACGTTGCGGGCAAGCCTGGTCGACAACTTGCTCGGCTACTGGCAATTCAACGGCGACGGCAGTGACTCTTCGCCCAACAATCGCGATCTGACGATCTCCGGCGGCGCCGGGTTTGCCGCCGGACTACTTGGTTCGGCCCTCGACCTGCACCATAACAACAGTCAGTACGCGGCGCTAACGAGCGACAACGCCGTATTCGATTTCGGCACCAGCGATTTCACGATTCAAGTGTGGGTGAACTACAACACGTCAGCCTATGAGCAGACGTTGATTGAAAAGTTCACCGGTGGCGGCGGACCCGATTGGACTTTGACGTCCTTTCCTACCCCGGGCGTCACCTCGCAGTTCTTTGTCCATGGCGGACCTGTGTTGGATGGGTCCTATCCTCTGACGTCGGGCATGTGGCACCACGTGGTCGCGCGGCGCAGCGGAAGCCTGCTCGAGCTGTACAACGATGTGAGCCTGGCCGCCACGGGAAGCCGATCGGGTGCTCTGACTGCGACGTCGAATCCGCTGTTGATCGGCAAGCGGAACGACGGCGACGGCCGCGATTTTTCCCTCAACGGCCGGCTGGACGAAATCGCGATCTGGAACCGCGCGCTCTCGAATAGTGAGTTGATCGCGTTGTACAACGGCGGCGCCGGAGCGATCGTGCCGGAACCGTCGACGTTGGTCCTGCTGGGCCTCGGCACGCTTATGGCTGCCTGTTCCCGCTTCGCCCGGCGGTCTCGAACGAAGCGCAACGGCAAGTAGCCGCGTGCCGCGGCTCGCGATCTGACGGGGCGGCTTGCATCGTATCATTCAACGGCCGCCGACCCTTTGGCGTCCAGCAGTTGACGCGCCTGCCAGCCCGGCGCATCGTGCGCCGTCGTCGTAGCGCAGCCCAGCTACCCGCCTGAGACAATGCCCGAACGGGCGGCCCCTTTCGTGCAACCGCTAGCCACGAAGAAGCATGAGCTGGTAAGGTAGTCAGTTCCGTGAGAGCGCACCGGCTAGGACGCGCTGGGACGGGAAACTTCTAATCAAACAGTGCCGGCGGTGACTCGGGGAGTGGCTCGATTCCTTCCACAGATCGTTCAACAAGGGGGTGCGCCATGTTTCCTCAACTGGGTTCGTCTCGCTGGACCATCGGTGCGGTGGCATGTGTGATGAAGCTCGCTGTGTGCGTCGCACCCTCTTGGGGTCAGGAGCCCACCTATCCCCGCATCGATAAAGCCACCTCGTATCAGGTTGAC
>CAZUPX010001172.1:0-6580 GCA_964622155.1 uncultured Planctomycetaceae bacterium
TGGGTGCTGGTGGGTCAGCCGGGCAGCATGGAGCAATCGTTTGGCACCGCCTGTCACGGCGCCGGTCGCGTGATGAGCCGCACGGCGGCGGTGAAACACGCACAGGGCCGACGTATCGATCGCGAACTGGCCGACCGCGGAGTGATCGCGCGTGCCCGCAGTTGGAAGGGCCTGGCCGAAGAGCAGCCCGACGCCTACAAAGACGTCGACCTGGTCGTCGACGTCGTGCATCGTGCGAACCTGGCGAAGAAGGTCGCACGCATGCGGCCGATTGGAGTGATTAAGGGGTAATCGGTCGGACCGTCGCGGCGATCTCCGCGCGACGATGGTCGGCTTGACCACGCCGGCACGGGCTCATACGATCAAACTAAACCAGGGATTCGCGTCACTCGAATAGGATCACATCCATGCGTCCAATCGCTTGCGGATTAGCATTCCTGATTGCCGGTGCCGTGGCGCGCGTTGGCCTCGCCCAAAACACCTGGCCTCAGTTTCGCGGCGCGGACTCGATGGCTGTTGCGAACAACGCGAACCTGCCCGACCACTGGTCGGACAGCGAAAACGTGGCTTGGAAAAAGGACGTGCCCGGTCGCGGTTGGGCCAGCCCGATCGTGTGGGAAAACAAGATCCTTCTGACAACCTGCGTGAACACCGGCGAGTCGGAAGAGCCGAAGAAAGGCTTGTACTTCGGCGGCGATCGGGCCAAGCCGCCCCAGTCGGAACACGAGTGGAAGACGATCTGTCTCGATCTCAAGACGGGCGACGTGGTGTGGGAGCAGTTGGCTCACAAGGGCGTGCCAACCAACCCGATCCATTTGAAGAACAGCTACGCCTCCGAGACCCCGGTGACCGACGGCCAGCGCGTCTACGCCTATTTTGGCAATGTGGGCGTGTTCTGCTACGACCTGGACGGAAAACCGCTGTGGAAGAAACCACTCGAACCGCACAAGATCCGCAACGGTTGGGGCATGGCCGCTTCGCCCGTCGTGTATGGAGAGCGGGTGTACATCGTCAACGACAATGACGAGGATTCCTACTTGATGGCGCTCGATGCTCGCACCGGCGACGAGCTGTTTCGCGTGCAGCGTGACGGCGAGAAGAGCAACTGGGCCACGCCCTACATCTGGAAGAACAGCCAGCGCGTCGAGCTGATCACCACCGGCACCAAGCATAACCGGGCCTACGACCTGGAAGGCCGGCTGTTGTGGGAGATGACCGGTGGCATGTCGAGCATCACCATCGCCAACCCGTATGCCAAGGACGACCTCCTGTACATCAGTTCGGGTTACGTGATGGATCCGCTCAAGCCGATCTACGCGATTCGGCCCGGCGCCTCGGGCGATATTACGCTCGACAAGGAGCAGACCGCCAGCGACTACGTCGCGTGGGCGAATAAGACAGCCGCTCCCTACAACCCGACGACCCTGTTGGCAGGCGACCTGTTGTACGTGCTGTACGATCAGGGATTCTTCGCCTGTCTCGACGCAAAGACCGGCGAGCCGGTCTACAAAAAGCAGCGCATCCCGGAGGGCAAAGCTTTCAGCGCGTCGCCGTGGTTCTACGACGATCGGGTTTTCTGCGTCAACGAGGACGGTGTCACGTTCGTGCTCAAAGCCGGCCGCGACTTTGAGATTGTGCACACCAACGCGCTGGCTGAAGACGACATGTGCATGGCGACGCCCGCCATTGTCGGCGACCGCTTGCTGATCCGCACGGACAAGCGCGTTTATTGCATTCGCAAGAATGGCGCGGCGGGGAATTGATCGCAGAGGTTAGGGCAAAGAGAGAGGCGGAACTCTCTTTAGCAGAAGCATGTCCCCACTTTTCCGGCCTGCTTCAGTCCTGCCTGGATTGCTTGCGTAGTTTGTCGTGAAGGAACTGAGCCTCTGCGACCAATTGCGGCTCCAATTCCAGCAATCGCGCAGGGACGTCCATGCTGGTGTGAATCACCGTCAGCACGATGACTGTCTGAGCTTGAAAGTCACAGACGAGAACGTGTTTCTTCACCCGGTAGAAGTAAAGACCCGGTGCGAAATCGGGCTCAAGGCGAAGGATTTCAGGATGATCTCGGAGGCGGTCGAGAGCTGCGGCAATCTCGTCGAGGTACTTGTCGGCCGTGCTGCGCCCCCACTTCTTGACCGAGTAGCGCTCTATCTCGCGGAGGTCAGCGAGAGACCGTTGAGTGAATTCAATCGCGGTGTCCCGGGACGATTTTCTGCGGGGACTCAATCTGCCGCCTTTTTGATCATCCGGCGCAAGTCGCCGCGATAGGATACGGTGCGGCCATTGATCGCATCTTGGTAGCCGTCCAGGATGGCGTCTCGAATTCGGGCTGCTTCGAGGCGATTTTTCTTGTCGCGAAGCACGTCGCGCACAAATTCGCTCGGCGTGGCATACAGGGTGCCGTCGCCACAATTCTGATCGATGAACGCTCGAAGTTCATCCGTCAAGGAAAGGTTCAGTGTACTGCTCAACGCGCGTCCTCCCGTCGATTTACCCTCATCTTTGCCACTCTAACTCATCAGCTTATTTATGTCAATTTTTGCCATAACATTCGGGAACGACTTCGCTTTCGCCTCAGCGTTTACAACGGTCGGCCTTCGATGGCTTGCCAGTAGAGCCACGCGCCGGCGGCGCCGTAGAGGAATGCGAACAGGAGCGTTGCAACCAGTGCAGCCCGCGGTGCGGCGCGGCGGCTGAGGACGTAGCCGACCAGCGGCAAGATCTGCATCGCGTGCAACCCCACGGCGTGGGCGACTCGCAGGTCGCCGGCCGTGGTGCTCCAATTGACCATCCACAGGCCCGGGCCACCGTCGGGAGCACCGACCGTGTGAGCACCGTGATAGATCATCATGCCGCCGTCGGCCGCCGATAGTAGCGCACCGACAATTCCCAGGCGGATACCCCACAGATATGCCGGTGCCAATGCCAGACCACGTTGCAAAAACATCACCAGCAACATAACCTCCAGCAGCGTATTGAACAGGATCATCACTCCCATCAAGTTAAATACCGCACCGTCCAGCGGCGTCGCGGCGTTGAAGTGCGAAGCCGTGCCGCGCAGCGACTGGCCGGCGATGCAGACGATCTCGACCACCATGGCGATCGTGGCGCCCCAGCGGATCAGCCCCTTGCACCACCGCGGGCCGGGTAGTTCGCCCAGCAGCCACGCCAGCGTCCATAGATAGATCGCGATCGAAGCGGCGAACTTGATCGGCTTGATCCACACGCTAATTCCCAGCACCGTACGATCGTCGATCGCTGCGGCTACAATCAGGGCCACCAGCAGGGACACGAACTCCCCACCGGCTATGGCAAGCACCTTGTCGCGACGAACGAGCTCAGCCAGAAACCAACGCATGCGTGTCAGCGTCCCCAATGGTCCAACGGCGGCGCATCGCCAGCCGCAGCACGAGATACAAAAGCAATCCGACCGGTCCCATCATGAACGTGAGGAATAAACACGGAATGACCAGCAGGTGAGGGATCCTCAATGACCGCGCGTCGCGCACTTCCCAACTGCCAATGAACAGGTCGAACGCCAGGTAGTGAATCCAACCGGCCAACAAGAGTGCGTCGATCTGAAACAACGACTTTACGCCCGCCAGACTGCCGAACGCCGAAAAATCGGCCGCCGCCCAGTTCGCCACGAACAAACTCAAGTAAGCAATCCCCAACACACCCGGCAAAAGCACCGACGTAATAAACCCAGTCGTGTATCGCCAGCCGGGCAGAATGACCAGCAGCAGCCAACCGGGCAGCACCGACCTATTGGCCCACGAGAACAATTGTTCCAAGTCCATGAGTACCACCTCCGAATGATCAGGTGTGAGATCGAGCACTCAGCTTCCTAGACGCCCCTAGGTCGCGAGCGACCGTTCGTTTATAACTTCTTATCAATTGACTCTGCCAGACGTCGAGAGCGGTTTCCCCACCGCTGCACTCCCCTCTCCCCTGGTGGGAGCGGGTTAGGGTGAGGGGCGAGCGCGCGACGAGGGCCTTCTCTTGCTCAACTTCGAATGGACTCGTCACACGGCCTCAATCCGGCTCAACACGCGGCGGTCCACGCGCCTTCCGGCCCGCGATTGGTCCTGGCCGGGGCGGGCACGGGCAAAACGCGCGTCGTGACGTACCGCGTGGCCCAACTGATTCGCAAGGGAATCCGGCCGAGCCGCATCCTGGCCGTCACCTTTACCAACAAGGCCGCCGATGAAATGCGCGGTCGGGCGACGGCGCTGTTGGGCCGGGCGCTCAAGGAAAAACCAGAAATCTCGACGTTCCACTCGCTGTGCGTGCGAATTCTGCGGCGGCACGCCAAACTGCTCGGCTACCCGCCTCAGTTCGCCATCTACGATCGGGGCGATCAGGAGAGCGTCGCCCGCACGGCGCTGCGCGAGATCAAGGTGCCCGGCGAGGTGTTGCGGCCGTCGGACGCCTTGTATTGGATTGGCCGTTGGAAAACCCAGGCGCTCGACCCCAACCGCGCCGCGGCCCAGGCCCAAAGCGATAAGGAACACCTGGCCTCGCTGGCCTATCGCCGGTATCAAAAAAACCTGCGTCAGGCCGGAGCAATGGACTTCGACGACTTGCTCGTATGTACTCAGGAACTCTTCGAGCGGTTTGCCGACGCGCGGAGGGCCGAAACCGAGCGATTCTCGCACCTGTTGGTCGACGAGTATCAAGATACCAACGGCACGCAGTACAAGATCGTCAAAGCGCTGGCCGCCGGTCATCGCAACCTGTGTGTCGTGGGAGACGACGACCAGTCGATCTACGGCTGGCGCGGAGCCGACGTGGCGCACATCTTGCGATTCAAGCATGACTGGCCGGATGCGACCGTCGTACGCCTGGAGGAGAATTACCGCTCGACGGCGGCGATTCTGGTCTTTGCCAATCGGCTGATCCAACACAACCGCCAGCGGCACGACAAAATTCTGCGCCCGGCCCGCGCGGGTGGAAATCCGCCGCGAATCATGCAAGCTCAGGACGAGACCGACGAGGCCCGCAGCGTCATCGACGACATTCGCCGCCTGATGGCCGCCGGCACCGCACAGCCGCGCGACGTGGCAATCCTGTTTCGCACGAACGAGCAGCCGCGGGTGTTCGAGATCGAGTTGCGCCGCGCCCAGGTGCCGTACGTGCTCGTAGGGGGCACCTCGTTCTACGACCGCAAGGAAGTGCGTGACATTTTGGCATATTTGAAACTGCTCGTCTCGCCGAGCGACGAGGTGTCGCTGCGGCGGATCATCAACACGCCCGCTCGCGGCATCGGACCGCAATCGGTCGAGGCCCTGCTTGCCGAAGCCGTCGCGCGCGGCAAGCCCCTGGCTGACGTACTGCCGCGGGCCGCCACGTTGACGGGCATCAATGCCGCCGCCGTCGAAGCAATCGTGAATTTCCAGAAGTTGCTCGACGCGTCTCGGCGCCAGCTTGGCCAGCGGTCGTTGGTTGAGGTCGT
Organism: uncultured Planctomycetaceae bacterium; assembly: GCA_964622155.1. Lineage (GTDB taxonomy): Bacteria > Planctomycetota > Planctomycetia > Pirellulales > PALSA-1355 > CAZUPX01. The sequence continues at coordinate 5,459 of CAZUPX010001172.1, forward strand.
CACCGAGCTGGTTTCACGGATCGGATATCGCGACCACATCAATCGGCTGTACGACGACGAGCAAGATCGGCAAACTCGCTGGAGCGCCGTCGAAGAAGTCATCAATACGCTGGCGGCCTACGCCCAGCGCTCGAAGCGAGCCACGCTGGGCGGATTTCTGGACGACTTGTTGTTGGCCGATCGCGACACCGACCGCGACAAGGACGAGAAACTCGCGCGGAATGCCGTCGCGCTCATGACCTTGCACAGTGCCAAGGGTCTTGAGTTTCCGCACGTCTACCTGGTTGGCATGGAAGAAGGGCTGCTGCCGCACCACCGCGCCATGGAGTCGGGGAGTTCGGCCATCGATGAGGAGCGCCGCCTGTGTTACGTGGGCGTGACGCGAGCCCAGGATCAACTGACATTGTCTCTGGCCCTGGCGCGCACGAAGTGGGGCAAGCTGCGACCCACGAAGCCAAGTCCATTCCTGTACGAGCTCACCGGTCAGACGCCACGCACTCCCGGCGCTCGACGCGTGCCGAACTCGAAACCGCAAGCCGCAATGACGAAGTCTCGTCGAGCGGCCGGACGTCGGCCGAGCAAAACCGTTCCTCCGAAGCGGCGCGGCTAGCGAATCCTTGGGCCATGTTCGTCCTTCGCGGGCCCGCCGTAGTGGAAGCATCGCCGCGCGTCCTGCATGGTCACGAAGCGTGGCCGTTGCACCCAGGAATGGCCATAACACCCAGCAGTGGCATTGCTGGCATACCCCCAACACTGCATCATCGCATCCAAACTCACGTAGCCTCGTTTGCCTGCCTTGGGTAGACTTGCCATGTTCAGCCAGCGAGGGACGCGATGCACCACCCCTTTCGCTTCATCCACGCCAGCGACTTTCATCTGGATCGACCGCTGCGCGGACTGGCCGAAGTGCCCGATCACTTGCGCGGCGCCCTGGTCGACGCGCCCTACCGGGCGGCCGAGCGGGTGTTCGACGCAGCGATCCGCGAGCGCGCCGATTTCGTCGTGCTGGCCGGAGACATTGTCGACCCGCTGTTGGCCGGGCCGCGCGGGCTGGTGTTCCTCAACGAGCAATTCGAGAAGCTGGGCGCCTCGGGCATCAAACTCTACTGGGCCACGGGGCGC
>CAZUPX010001173.1:0-4258 GCA_964622155.1 uncultured Planctomycetaceae bacterium
TTCCGACGAGCGTCGACAAGGGACTGGTAATCGGCATTGGCACGGCGTTGGCCGCGATCATGTGGGCCTACGACGGCTGGGGAAACGTGACGGTCATCGCCGAGGAGGTCCGCAACCCGGAACGGGCCGTGCCTATCGCGCTGATCTCCGGCGTCGTGATCCTGATTGTGCTCTATACGGGCGCTAATCTGGCCTATCACCTCACGCTCCCGTCGAGCGAAATCGTGAAGTACAACTGTCCGGCGATTGAAGTCTGCGAGCGACTGTTGGGCAGCAACGGCGCGAAGCTGGTGCAGGCCATGCTGTTGGTCTCGGTGTTCGGCGCGCTGAACGTCAATATCCTCGTCGGCCCGCGGGTGCTATTTGCCGTGGCCCGCGACCACGAGTTCCTCCGCCGCTTCAGCCGTATCCACCCGACGACAAACACTCCGGCTTGGGCGATCGCGAGCATGAGCGCCTGGTCGAGCGTTTTGATACTGACTGGCGGCCTGAGCAGCGATCCGAACCGCCAACTGTTCGACATCCTCACGGAGTGGACGGTATTCGGCGGGTCGATTTTTTACTTCTCCGCCGTGGCGGCGGTGTTCATTCTGCGCCGCCGGCGACCCAACGCGCCGCGGCCTTACCGCACTTGGGGATATCCGATCGTGCCGATCGTGTTCTTGGCGTTCTACGTTTTTCTGTTGGCCAGCATGTATTGGGCGCAGCCATACGATCGCATGATCGGTCTGGGCCTGATCGCGCTGGGCGCTGTGGCGTACTATGTCTTTGCGGAGCCGCCGCCTCGACCCGCGGCGCTCAAAGAGCCGGATTGAGCGGTTACCGGCTGCGCGAGGCATCGGCGTTAGCAGCCCACCGTATAAATCAACGGGCTGCTAGGCGCACCGCCCTCCGCGCGCTCGTTCGTAGGTCGCGACCAGGTGTGCGGCCGCCTGGCTATCGCCCTCGTGCGAGCCGGCCAAAGCAGCCAGTTGCAGGTCTGCCGCCATGATCGACGTCGCACCGGCCTCGGGCTCAAACATGGAGACGACCTGGTCGAGCAATGGCCGATCGGGCACAAGGATCTGGCCGGCATTCTCCGCCGCCTGATCGGCCCAGCGGCGATAGCGCGGATCGGCGGCGCAGTCGAGCAGCTCGGGCCCCCACGCATTGAGCACATAGGGCACGCCCGTCTCCAACACCAACTGGCCTGCGATCCAAATGTATTGCGCGTGGATGACATGGGGATCAAACCCGTCGACCTCGGCGTCCAGATGATGCCGCAGCGCATCGCGATAGGCCACAATCTGATCGTCGGACAGTCCGGCGAAGGTCATCGCCCCGCTGGCTGGCGGCAAACGGCCGAATCGCGGCAGCGCAAACGGCAGGTCGGCCGCCGCCTCGACCCCGCTGCACACTAGCCGCCGCACGCGAATCCGGTCGCCGGCTCGCCGTCGCTCGTCGACCACTAGTGCCCGGACTTCGTGTCCCTCGGCCACTAGAACTTGCGCCCAGCGATCGACCCAGGGACCGACAGGAAGCTCGTCGAGGGGAAAGTGATGCACGAACAAGATACGCATGGACCGCCGCGTTTTTACCGGCTCAGAAAGTCAAAGAGATATCGGGCTGTGTAGTCTATCGCTTGTCTTGGCGCAACGCTAACGACCGAGTGCGTCGGGCCGCCGCGCGCCCCAGAGCGGCGGGTTGCTCGACAAACGGTACTTAGACCCCCGCCGCTGCGGTTACTTCACGCAGCCAGGGGCGTCCCTGCCCGAGCGCGGTGTTGGGGGCCGCCAAACCGCCCTCACCCCTACGTTCGGGCGCCAAGAATCACCGAAAATCCACCCCGGCGCTTGAACAAGCCAACGTGAACTGCTCAACTGAACGGATGCGGAATAGCCCAGGCGCGCGTTGGCGAATACTAGCCGTGGGAGTCCGGGGTGTCGTTGCGCGCAAGCACTCGCAAAACGGTCGCTGGCGTGCGTGAACCGGGCTCGCTCAGCAGGCGTAAGAAAGCTACAGTTCCAATCTGCCCAAGCGCTTACGCAACTCCGAAGCGCGCCCTCGGGTCCATGAGAAATCCTGCGGCGTTTCGCCCCCTTTGTAATCACGTGATACGACCATTAACGCCTTTGCGGGTCATTCGGTCCGCGGGAAGCTAGCGTCGGCAGGGCGCGCCTTAAAACAAGCTAGCCTTTAGAGATAGGGACTGCGACGGCGGTCGGTGCTGTCATAAACTGGCCTTGGCATTAAAGCGACTGGGCCGCAATGATAGTCGGCCCAAAGTTTAGTTCCAGTTTGCGGCGGTACTACTTGGCCAAGTAATTCGGTTCTTGCGAGGAAGCTGTCTGTGCACCTGAAGTCTTTCCGCTTCCGCAACCATTGAGGTTTGCACAATAACAACGTGCCCCTGACCCCCAGTCGCTAGCCCCTGCTCCATGAGCACCGAACAGTCCATCGACCCCGAACTGGTTGAGCAAACCAAGCAACAGATTCGCAATCTGGTGCGCGAGATCGCTCAAATCGCCAAGTCCGAGGTGTCTCCGGCCGACTTTTACGACGCGGTGCTCAATCGCATCGTGACTGCCCTGGCCGCCATCGGCGGCGCCGTGTGGACCGTGGCTGAAAATGGGCAGTTGTCGCTCGAATACCAAATCAATCTCCGCGAAACTCGGCTATCGGAGAATGAAGAAGACCTGGTCCGTCACACCCGCTTGGTGCGAAAGGTAATTGACAGCGGCGAGGGCATGCTGGCGCCGCCTCACTCCGGCAGCGGAAACCAGGAAGAGGGCGCCAATCCCACCGACTTCCTGCTGGTTATGGGCCCTCTGAAGACCGCCAGCGAAACGGCCGGCGTGCTGGAAATCTTCCAACGACCTGGTGCCAGCCCCACCGTGCAGCGCGGCTATCTCCGGTTTTTGCTGCAGATGTGCGAGTTGGCCAGCGAGTATCTCAAGTCGCGCAAGCTGCAAACGTTTACCGACCGCCAGGCCTTGTGGGCGCAGCTAGAAAACTTCACGCGCCTGGTCCACAAGGGTCTCGACACGCGTGGCACGGCCTACACGATTGCCAATGAAGGCCGCCGGCTGATCGACTGCGACCGCGTGAGCGTGGCCCTCTCGCGCGGACGCAAGTGCGTCATCGAGGCGATCAGCGGCCAGGACACGTTCGACAAGCGGTCGAACGCGGTCTTGCTGCTGGGCCAACTGGCCCAGGCGGTGGTCGCCACCGGCGAAGCAGTGTGGTACACGGGCGACACCTCGGCGATGGCTCCCCAGGTGGAAGAGGCGGTGCACGAGTACGTGGACGAATGCCACTCGAAGACGGTGGCCGTGGTGCCGCTCAAGGAGCCTCACGATACAACCGATCCGACGGCGCGGCCCAAGGTGCTGGGCGCGCTGATCGTCGAGCAGATCGAAGACAGCCGGCCGCGCGACGGAATGGTGCAGCGCATCGAGGTTGTCGGCGATCACAGCTCGATCGCGCTAGCCAATGCACGCGAATACAATGACCTGTTTATGATGCCCGTTTGGCGTGCGCTGGGAAAATCGAGATGGATCCTCGAAGCCCGCCAACTACCCTACACGATCTCAATCGGGGCCGCGCTGATCGTTGCGACTCTGATATTGTGCCTGTGGCCGGCCGATTTCGAGTTGACGGGCAAGGGAAAACTGCAGCCCGTTGTGCGCCGCGAGGTGTTTGCCAACGTCGATGGCGACATCATCGAAGTGCTGGCCAGTCACGGAGAAGATGTCAAAAAAGGCCAGATCCTGGCCAGGATGAACAACGTCGAGCTGAGCGTCAAGATCGCCCTCACCAATGGGGAGTTGGATAGTGCCGAGGCCGGTTTGACCAATGCCACCAATGCCCTGGAAACCAGCAAGCTCAGCGCCGACGAGCGCAACCGGACGCAAGGCGAGGCACTCAAGTATCGATCGCAAGTCGACAGTTTGCACAAACAGCTCGACTTGTACGAGTACAAGAAGGAGTTGCTCAACGTGACCAGCCCGATCGACGGCCAGTTGGTCACCTGGGATGTCAAGCAGACTCTCATCGGCCGGCCGGTGCAGCTTGGCAATGCGCTGATGACGGTCGACGATCCCACGGGCGATTGGGAGCTGGAAATCTGGATGCCCGAAAACCGCATGGGCTACATCGTCGACGCGCAGGGCCAGTTCGGACCCGATTTGCAGACCAAGTACATCACCGCCACGAATCCCGGCGTGACGCACTACGGCAGGGTGAAAGAAGTGCACCGCACGGCGGAGGTCCGCGGCGA
>CAZUPX010001174.1:0-13853 GCA_964622155.1 uncultured Planctomycetaceae bacterium
CTCGCGAAAAAGTGGTCGACTACCTGCTGTCGACCACACACCGGGACGGTCGGCACAAGGCGGCATTCTTCGGCGGTTTCGGTTTCGCCGCCGATCGCTGGGAAGATTTGGCGGACGCACTCGTTCGCCACGCCAGCGACCACGAAGTGGCCAAACAGGAGGATTCCCCTTTTGGCACTCGATACGTGGTTGAGGGTACAATGGTGATGGCCGATGGCCGCGACGCATTGGTGCGGACGGTCTGGTTCATCGATACGGGAGCCGACACGCCGCGATTTGTGACCGCGTACCCGTTTCAGAGGTAAAGCGATGATCAAAGAACTGGATACCGTCGTGCTGACTGAAGACGTGGCCAAGCATGGGCTCAAGCGCGGCGACGTAGGCACGGTCGTGTTGCTGCACGACGATGCCGGGTACGAGGTCGAATTCGTCAGTCTGAAGGGAGAGACGCTGGCCGTTGTTTCGCTTGCCGCGCACCAGGTGCGCCCCTTGGGCGAACGGGAGATAGCGCAGGCCCGAGCGGTGCAAGCGGCCGCGCAGTGACGCGGCTGGCGGTTGCGCATCTCGATCTCCCGCAGCTTGAACGAGCGTGAGAAACCTGCCAGCGATCGCGCGTCGGTCGGCTGCTGCGAACGTACAGTTCGCCGCGGTCGCAACGTGGGCAGGCATCGCCGGGTAACGAGTCGGTGATCGGCAACCACGTCATGAGCTCGGCATCCTCCGCAACGTGAGATTCAAGGGAGCGCGTTCCAAGCACGATCGTGCTGGTGGCTCCGAGTTGCGGAGTGCGGTCCCGGCAATCCAGGACGGCGGACAGGGCACCATAGAATCGCCTGTCGCTACCTAATTTTAACAAGTCGGCGGGATTTCGGCACCAATTCTGATAGTCCTCAGCGCTTCGGTGTGTCGGACCGATGCACGAAAGGCAACCGATCCACCTGTGTGAGAAAGTCGGGCCAAAGCGCGCAAAGTGAGGCAGGATCGCAGTCAATGCGATCGTTGGTAAAATGCATGTTTCTGCTTTCTACCGGGGCCTTCATGCACAAGATTCTTCGATTTGAAAAACAGATTCTCGCGGCCTGCGAAAAGCACCTCAAGGACGTGCTAGAACTCCTGGGCGGCAAGATCGCATTTCATGTCCTGCTCGTGGGCATGGACACCGAGAACATTTCCGTTCTGCCCGATGACGGCTATTTGTCCGAGTTGGAGATCGATGAGCATTTCATGCCACCCGGCCAACTGCCCCAGCACCCATCCGACGAACTCGAAGGAAATGATTGGCACAAGGGATATCAGGCCTTCGACATGCAGTGCTGGGAGTGGTGGAGTGCACTCCGCGACGCGGTGAACATCGCGATTGCGTCCCGAAGGATGCTTGCGTCCGTGTCTCCCACCGTAGATGTGGATGGAAAGGTGGTTGCGCTGGTTCTCATCTTCAGCGAGGCCGACTGCATGAGTTACCCGACCGTTTCGATGGACGTATTCACGAATCACGGGAGGTGGCCGTCGCTGCAATTCGGGGTGATTGAAGCTGTACTGAATCAGTTTGCAGAAGAGTTGGACAAGCGAAACCCTGGCCGAGGAAGTGACTACGAGCCGTTCGACCCCCAGCAGACGCTTCGCATCGCTGGGGAATTCTTCATGCGAATGCACAGTTGGGCCGGAAAGCGTTTCTCAGCCCTTGACATTCAGTTTCGCGGCACGCTGAAGCTGTTCGATGCCTGCAACATCATCGCCTCGTTCCCATACGAGAATCGGGAAGGTCTGGGAGGCATGATCATCGCCGATCGTCGTCATACCGCGGTCGAAACCGTCCTTGAGTACAAATACCCAATGTTGGTGAGCGTCCATCGACGCGTCCGAAAGTTGCTCGAGATGTGCAGTGGTGGTTTGTCGATTTTGTGTGACTCTAGATACGCTTGGGGACTCGGCAGGTTCGACGAATCAAAATACGATCCGTCAAAGATGGACGTCTGCACGATCGAGTTCAGAGGTCATCACCATTGGCAGATGTCGCACCTCGGCACCGTGCTAATGGATGTTCGATATGGCAATCCGAGTCTTCCCCAGGCTGCTGTGGATATGAACGTCGTTCGGGCTGCGCTCGCCAAGCAGTTCGGAGAAGGATTCGACGCGAGTACCCTCTGCAAAGTCGTAAACATGGCCGTCGACGCCCACCACGGAGCTGTAGTGGTCATCTCGAAAGATGCGGCCGCTGAGTGTGAGCGACTCGTGGGGAAGATGGGGATTCACCCGTTCGACTATAATCCGGCGGCACTTCGCGGGGCGATGTCGATCGATGGTGCAATCATGTTTGATCTCCAAGCCGTGTGTCATGTTGTCGGACTGATCCTCGACGGCACCGTGGGCCCCAAGGAGAATCCGGCGCGGGGAGCGAGGTACAACTCGGTTCGGCGTTACATGAACGCTCACCCGGATTGCGTGATCGTGGTCGTCTCAGAGGATAGCATGATCAATATCTTCCCCGACGATTAGGCCGATGGGGTTGGTCACTCCGGGTCATACGCCGGGGGAATGTCACAGATGCAAGTTCCGGAGGTGCGAGTGGACTACGTCTGCGATACGAATGTCTGGTACGAAATCGGTGCGGGAACGCTTGACCCGGCCAAGCTCAAGCTCGGCGGCAACAGGCTTCTTTCTCCAGCGCTCAATGCGCTCGAAATCTCGTCAAACCTTGATGCCCGAACCCTCGCTTCGCGCAAGCAGGCGTCTCAAGCGATTCTTGACCATGCCGACGAGCATCTGGAAGATCCCGAGCGATACACGGGAGCCATCTGGGGCCTGAATCTCCCGCCGCTGAACCTCGATTGGAAAGACGTCTGCCGAACCATCGTGGCCTCGAACGACATTGCAGAAATGGTCAGCGGCGCCCAGAAGATCATGAAGGTGAATACGGCGGCTGCCCAAGCGTGGCGCAAGGGGTTCACTGAGAAGTTCGTAGACGATGTGGAAACCGCGGTCCGAAAACTCGTTCCGAAGTATGCTTTACGGAGAGCAAAGGGCAGGATGGACTACCTGACGGGCACGGCTAACATCGCCATGCTGCATGCGGCATTGAACTGCGCGACAGTAAAGGAGAGCCAAATCCTTTTAACGAGGACGAGGGCCTCAGACCATTTGACTGTCACACCCAACCCGCCGACCCAGGCGGAAATCGACGCCGCGACACTTCAGCTCATGCCCTTCGTGAATGCCTATCTTACGTTCCTGGAGAAGGTGGCAACTGTGCAGGCGGCTCATCCGAACGATTGGGGCGACTTGCATTGCTTTGTTTATCTGCAGGGAAACCGAAAGTTGCTGACTGGCGAAAATAAGTGGTTAGCAATTGCGAATGACGCTGGTATGGCTCACTTGGTCCAGGGCTCGAAGGCGATCTGAGCATTCTCGCCATCGCGCTACTCAGGTCCAAGCATTCAGAGTTTGCCGCCCGTACCCGCACCATGCGGAGACGCCTACCGCCATCGAAACGAACGATATGAATCCATTCGGTCGAATGCGACCGGAAGGCGGGCTGGAGACGACATCGGTCACATCGACCGATCCAACTCACGGGGCACGCTCTACCGCCTGAAACGCTGCCCCTTGCGGAGCAACAATCGCAATCCGGCCCCGACGGCCCTTGCGGCCGATGAATCGAACTTCGATCCGAACGCCGTTTGCCTCGACAACGCGCGATTGGCCCTCGTGATACCACTCGACGCATTGACTGTGGCCAGTTTCAACTGGAACGTCAGTTAGGCTTGGACCAAGCTCAGCATTAAACATCGCGAGTCCTCCCGGCTTCCACCAATGCAAGTATCGCGACCTTGATCGCGCCGGGGAGTCCTTCCCATTCGGCCCCGAGATGGGCCAGATCAGCCGGGAATTGCGAGCTTGGGGCCGCTTCCGACGAACTCGGCACCAATATGGGCACCACGGCGTCGGGTGTTTGACGCAACTCGTTGGGGTCGTTTATAGTTGCGCGAGACGCGCATCGGTCTTCGGAACCGAGGGTTACAGGTTCGAATCCTGTCGGGCGTAGTTGTCTGAGTCCCGCCGATCAATTCGTTCGGACCGCTGGTCGCTGGCTCGCTGCCTTGGCGGTCATCCGCAAATACCTGACTTCCCTCGGTGATGCTGTTTTGATATAAGGCCTGCGAAAATAGTGGAGAGCGACATGCATGCATATATCATCAACCTGGATTCGGCGTTCGACCGGTGGGATTACGTGCGGGCCAACTTCCGCCGTTGCGGTATTCCCATTACGCGCATCCCCGCGGTTAACGGTCACGTGCTGGACCTGCCGGTGCCGGAGTTCTCAGAGAAGCATTTTCGTCTGTACCACGGCAAGCGGACTAACAAAGGCGAAATCGGATGCTATCTGAGTCACGTGAAGTGCTTGGAGGCATTTTTGGCGTCGTCGCACGAGTTTGGAATCATCTGCGAAGATGACGTTCTGCCGCAAGAGAACTTGAAGGAAGTGTTGCAAGGCGCGATCGATTACCGGGACACTTGGGACATCCTACGGCTCAGCGGCTACCACAACCCGCATCCCATCTGGTATGCCAGGCTGCGGCATGGGTACTCGCTAAGCGTGAACTTCTCGCGACTGTCGGGATCGGGCGCCTATATGGTCGATCGGCGGGCGGCTCAGATCCTGGCGAAGAATCTGCTGCCGATGCGAGTACCGTTCGATCATGCGTTGGATCGGGAATGGTGCTACGGACTGCGCGCAGCCAGTTTGACGCCCCTGCCCGTCGACCAGGAAGATCATTCATTCAAAACGCACATCGCCGATAAGTCGGACTATAAGTCATTCAAGCTCCCATGGTACCGCCGATACTGGACGGTGTTTCCCTATCGAGCGTTTAACGAGACCGCTCGGATCAGCAATCGCCTGGGCCAACTGCGCCAAGCCAGGCGATTCGTCCAACAAAGCCCCCATCAGTCCGGCCTGGCAGGGGTTCGTTCCGCCGGCTGAATCTCAACGTGGAATCGTGCTCGCGGCCGCTTCTTCAAGCCCGGCCGCGACGCGCGATGACCAACGCCGCCGTGCCTTTGGCAAGCTCATGCCTCGCGACAACGCCAAGGCCCGCGGTGCGCAGGTCGGCGTCGTAGCCTTGCTCGATGCACTCGGACACGCCGGGCCCTTCCATCCAGAGCAAGAACCGGCGCCAAACTATAGCCACTCGACCACTGCGCGGAACGGCGTGGTCCAGGATGGCGACCACGCCCGTGGGCGCCACTGCCGCGGCAGCCGACTGGAGGGCCTTAATCCGCAGATCGCCTGGAAGTTCGTGCAAAACGAAGGCGAAGAGTACCGTGTCAAACGTGTCGCCCAGCGCGAGCGATTCCAGTTGCTGCTGCTCGAAACGAGCGCCCGGCGCCCGACCGCGTGCACGCTCGAGCATCCGACTCGATCCATCGATCGCCATGACGTTTGCGCCGCGCGCAAGTAACAGCCGCGTAATGCCCCCGGTGCCGCAACCCAACTCAAGCACCTTCGCGCCGGCCCGGATATCGATCAGGTCGAGCGCTTTCGAGCGCAAGTTGCGTACACCGCCGAAGGGGAGGAACACCGTCGAGATCAAAACATCGAACCCAAGTGGCACCAACCGTCGCTCGTACAGCGATACGGTGGTCTGGGCCGGAATTGATGGGGCCGCGCTGTGCATCATGTTACAGCCTGTAATAAACGTCCATCAGGAGCTTGAGCATTTCGTGGACGATCGAGCGGTCGGGAATGCTGGCGGCCAGACCGTAAATTGGCGCCATGCCCCCTTCGATATTCGGCGTGTCGCGCACATAGGCCACTGACTCGCCGAGATCTCGCACGAACCGCTCGGCCACCTGCGGCTGCGCCTGTCGTAGCGTTGGACTGACGTGAATCGCCGGCGGCTTGAGCAACCCGGTCAGCGCCCACTTGCGGTGCGACATCTGATCCAGGACCTGATACATGTCCAGCTCATCGGAGGCGACGGCAAACGGGCCGATTGGCTGGCCGAGAATCTTCAGTTCGGGAATCTTCTCGATCCCTTGGCGCATGATGGCCACCGCGTCGAGGATCTTCTTGGTCGCGGTCTTGTAGCCCGCCTCGCCCATCGAGAGCATGGCGCCCCAGCAAGCGGCGCTCAGCCCGCCAGGCCGGCTGCCGGAGAAGGTCGGCGAGTAGTAGAGCCCGCCTGGCCAGTCGGCGATGGTGAAGTATTGATAGTGCCGCAGATCCTGCCCGCGATAGAGCACCACCGAGGTGCCCTTGGGCGCGTATCCATACTTGTGCGTGTCGCACGACATGGAGGTGACGCCGGGCACTCGGAAATCGAACGGCGGCACAGGATAGCCGAGCTTCTCGGCCCAGGGGAGGAAAAAGCCTCCCAGGCAACCGTCGACGTGCAGCCCCACGCCGTGCTGCTGGGCCAGCTTGCCCAACTGGTCGATCGGGTCGATCGTGCCGTACGGAAAGTTCACGGCCGAAGCGACTAGCGCGATCGTGTTGGAGTTGATTGCCGCGGCAGCGGCCGAAACGTCGGCCCGATAGTCGGCGTCGAGTGGCACCAGGCGCGTCTCGATGTTGAAGTATTGAGCGGCCTTGTGAAAAGCGGCGTGGGCCGAGGTGGGCAGCACGATCTCGGGCGCGGTGATGCCCTTGCGATCGCGCGCGACGTCGCGATAGGTCTTCATCGCCAGCAGGATGCTCTCCGATCCGCCGGAGGTAACCGAACCGCAGATGCCGCGCTCGCTGCCAAATGGCTCGCCGATCTGGCCAGCTCCAAGCATGTTGGCCGTCATGGCCACAATTTCCGATTCGAACTTGGCGGCGCTGGGCCACAGATCGGGGTGCAGCGGGTTCGATTGCGACTGCAGAGCGTAGACCTTGGTGACGAACGCAATGTGCTCATCGTCGCCGTGATAGACCGATCCCGAGGCATATCCTTCTTTCCAACGAGACTGCTCGATAGCATGCAGCTCCTCAATCTCCTTCAAAATCTCGGCACGACCGCGCCCATCAGCCGGCAACTTCGAGAAAATCTCGAACTGTTCGCGGTACGGGTGCATCATTTCATCGAGCGGAGCGAGCATGCCCAGCTCGGATTCGGTTTCTGACGACACAGTGAGAGTCTCCTGAAAAAATCGACCGAGGCGCGATTGACTTGCTCGGCCGCAGCTTGCTATTTGCTACGAGGCCGATTGAGCCGCTGAAAGACAGGCCTTGTGGCTTTATAACTCGAAAGAAACGTCGCGAAAAGCTCCCGGCACAGGTCGCGCCGCTGCGGATCGGGCTCAAATGTGCGGTCGATTGCCACGAGTCGGCCGATCTGGTCCACCTGAATATGGCCCAAAGCCACCAGGGCCGCCAGGGCCGCGCCGCGCGACGTGGCAACTTCCGGCTCGCACGTGCGGTGGATGGGCCGGTCGAGCATGTCGGCCAGAATCTGGCACCACAGATCCATCCGAGCGCAGCCGCCAATGACATTGAGCGACTCGAAACGCCGCCCCACGAATCGCTCGACGCTGCCTCGCAGCCAGCGGAGGTTGCAGGCCACGCCCTCCATGACGGCCCGTACGGCGTGAGCCCGAGTTGTGCGCAGCGACTGGTTCAAAAAGCCTCCCCGCATGGCGCCGTCGCCGCTGGGCGGGCCCGCGCCGTTGAGCCACGGAAGAAAAACCAGGCCGTCGCTGCCTGGCGGCACGCTGGCGGCCAACCGTTCAAGTCGCGGGTAGACGTCGCGTGGCACTCCGGACGGATTCAGTTCATCGGTGGGAAACAGCCAATTTTCGACGAGCACGCCCAGGCATTTGCCCGCCGCCCCTTGCTCGGCTGTGACCATGTTGCGCCCGCGAATGGCCGACGGCATGGTGGCCAGATACTCGAACAGGTTGGTCTTTTTGAAAGGCACGTGGCAGCTCAGCCACGCCGAGGTGCCGACACACACATGGGCCTCGAAGTCGCCTACCGCGCCGGAACCGAGGGCCGCCGCCTGACTGTCGGGCGTGCCGCTGATGACCCGCGTGTCGTGCGAAAGGCCCCACTCGTCGGCGGCGGCGGCGCGGATCGGACCCAGCACGGTGCCGACCGGAAGCAGGTCAGGCAGCTTCGCGCGGTCCAGCCCGCACCAGGCGATCAAGCCGTCGTCGTAATCGACTCGCGTGTTGTCACGATTGTCGGTTAGTAAGTACGGAAAGACTGTGGCATATGAGGCGGCCGCCCGGCCGGTGAGTCGAAAGTTGAAATAGTCCATGGGCTCGAGGAACTTGTAAGTCCGCCGATAGACGTCCGGCCGCTGGTGCCGGATGAACAGAATGTGCGCCAAGGCGTCGGCGCCGGAGTCGGTCGGCATGCCGCCAGTCATCCGGATCCAGCGGATCAGTTTTCGGACGTTGTAGCCGGCGACCTTGATCAGCCCGTCGGTGATTCGCTTGGTGTACACCGCGCCGCGCGAGTCGGTCCAGTGCACGGCGTTCATCAGGTGACGCCCCTGCTCGTCGACCGGCACGGTGACCGACCATTGGCTGGCGCAACTGACCGCCGCCACGCGGTTGACCGGTGCGGCTCCTTGTCCCAGCACGCGTCGCACGCACTCGCCGGTTACGCGCCACCACTGGTCGGGATCTTGCTCTCCGCCGCCGTCGGGCGTAAACAGCGTGCGAATCGAACCCGACGTGCGGGCCACGATCTGGCCACGATCCGAAACGATCGCCACCTTTGGCCCGCCGCTACCCAGGTCGATCGCCAGCACGTACGTTGCGTCGGTGGATGCCATAGTCGATTTACGCCGAAAGCTACCTACACCAACCCGACGCGCAAGCGAGGGATTCATGAATGGCGCTGTGAAGGAATCCCTCGCTTGCGCATCGGGTTGGTTTTGTGCCCGACGCGTAAGTCCCTCTTATCACCGCGAGACGATGACTGTGCAAGGGGGGCGAAAGTGCGATGACACACCGCTTTGTCCGTTTTTTTGCCGCGAATTCGGCGACCGACGAAACGTTACAAAGCCTTTACACTCGGGCCAACAGGCCGGCTGTATGATTCAGACGAAGAGGTGGTCGCCGGGTGACGCTCGCCCGCGTGGCCACGGGCCGACATACCATCACCTTCAAAAAGAGCTGAGAAGGAGCCCGAACATGATTCCGCGAACAAGTGTCTTGCTGTTGCTGATTGGAGCCATGCTTGTCTGTGCCGAGGTTCGCGCAGCGCGCGTGTCGGAGACGGACGTGCGCCGCCTGACTATCGCAGCCTTGACCGCCTCGGGCGAAAGTGCCGATCGGCTTGTCGCAGAACTGCGCGCGATGGGCCCGGAAGTTCTGCCGCCGCTATTGGCAATGCGCCGCGAGGCCTTGAGCGAACCGCACGTCGCCCGCAAGGCTGCGAACAAGGACAACCAGGTGGCCTCGCGGTTTCAAGCGGACCTGGCGAAGATTGAGGCTCTGATTGATCGCGTGGCGGGCCAACGCTACGCGTGGGCGTCGGAATTGTTCTGGTACACCGACTTGGACCAGGCAAAAGCCGCCGCGGCTGCCACCGGCAAGCCAATTCTCAGCCTGCGCATGCTGGGAAATCTGACCGACGAATTTAGCTGCGCCAACAGCCGATTTTTTCGTACGACACTGTATGCCAACCAGGAAGTCTCAAAATTGCTTCGCCAGCGGTTCGTGCTACATTGGAAATCGGTACGCCCTGTGCCACGGGTTACGATCGACTTTGGCGACGGCCGCAAGCTGGAGCGCACTGTGACCGGCAACAGCGCACACTACGCCCTTGCCGCCGACGGTCAGCCGCTCGATGTCCTGCCCGGCCTTTATGGTCCGCGTCAGTTCCTCGCCTGGCTCAACGACGTCGACCAGCTTCACTCACAACTCGGCGCGCTTTCTCAAGAGGACCGCGCGACGCGTCGGCATGAATTCCATGTCACGCGGGCCGATCAAATTGCCCGTAGCTGGGCCAGGGATCTGCAGGTCGTCGGGCCTCAGCAATGGGTAAGAGTCAACACGAGCGTGCCAAAGTCACAAGCGCACTCTAACGCTGCCTACGAAGTATCGCAATTGGCGGCGCCCAAGTTCAGCGTCGAGTCTCCAATCCTGCGCCAGTTGGCCGATAACCCGGCGCAAATGACGCAACTGACGACTGACGACATTTGGACCAAGATCGCGGCCTTGCCGGCCCATCGAGCCCAGATCGACACGGCTACCGTGGCCATCATTCGCCGCGAAAATCCCGATGCCTTCAGAGCCGGCGCTAAGGCAGTCACCAAGCGAGTGGTCGAAGACGGATTGTTGCAACTGGTTGTCAGCCTGGAACGATCGATCGGTGTCGACTCGGTGCGCAACGAGTACACACTGCATCGCGAAATTCACACATGGTTCGCCTCCGGACAGGTGCCCGGCGATGTCGACGCGCTCAATGAGCGGGTGTATGCCGAGCTATTCCTCACGCCCAGCAGCGATCCGTGGCTCGGCCTGGCGCCGAGCGATGTCTATTCGGCGCTGACCAGGGACGGCCGTACCGAGGCGACCCAGTGAGCCGTCCACGCCGATCTAATGCAAGCTACTGGCGCGACTGCACGTGTCGTGGAGTACAACACAACTCGTGGGCTCTATTTCGCAGGAGGCCAATCATGTTCGTCGGACTTACTCATCCGAGACATATTTCGGCGCTTGCGATCTTCATCACAGCCTTGTTGTGCGCCGTTTTATGGCGCACAACAGTCAGAGCAGCCGATCCGCCCATTGTGCAAGGATTGATGGCCGTCCGGGTGTCTTTTGGAGGTGAAGCACGCGAGAAGCTTACGTCCGCTGGTTTTGATTTGCTGGCCAAATGCACCGTCTCGCGCGCGGCAACCGAGGAGGAGTGGGAGTTGGTCCTTCGGCAGTGCCATTTGCATTTCACGTTTGCCACATCACGCTCGGTTACATTCGTCCCCCTGGTGAAACCCGAGAAAGTCGAAGTTGCAGAGATGATCATTACCTTTCCGTTGTGGTTGGGAAGGGTCTGGGTCCGATCAGGAGACGAGTATACCTGGTTCGCAAAGTGGCCTGGTCAAGAGAGAGAGCGCCTCTGCAAGCCGATCCAAGAGCTGCTCAAAGAGGCGACGCTAGATTAGTGATGTGTGTGGCTGCTAAAGCCCGCCCATAGACTACAATTGAGAGTGCTAGGGGTGTGGTAGGCTGACGGAGAGTGCGGCACTTGTCCACCATGAGTCAACACATCCTGGCCATCGAAGATGATGTCTCAATCCGTCGGGGCATCGTCGATGCACTGCGCTACGCCGGGTATGTGCCGCTGGAGGCCGCCACCGGCGACGAAGGTTGCCGCATGGCGCTGCGCCGTGAGTACGACCTGCTGCTGTTGGACCTGGTGCTGCCCGGGATGTGTGGATTGGAGATTCTGCAAAAAGTGCGTCAGGTTCGGCCGACCCAGCCAGTCATTATCCTGACGGCCAAGGGGGAGGAGAGCGATCGGGTTGAAGGATTGCGGCGCGGGGCGGACGACTACGTTGTCAAACCATTCAGTGTCAAGGAGCTGCTGGCCCGCGTCGAGGCCGTGCTCCGCCGCAGTCCGCAGCGGCCGCGCGATCTCGAGCAAATCGAAATACCCGGCGCGGTCGTCGACCTGGAGCGCCACGAAACCCGATTCGCCGACGGCCAGCGCGCGACGCTGACCGAGATGGAAATGAAACTGCTCAGATACCTGGCCCAGAACGCCGGCCGTGCGATCTCTCGCCAGGAAATCCTCTCGTCGGTGTGGCAGATAGACGCGCGCCGCGCCAGCACCCGCACCATCGACATGCACGTCGCGCGGCTGCGCGAGAAGTTGGGCGACGACCCCGATAATCCACGCGTGCTGATCACCGTCCACGGAAAGGGTTACATGTTCATGTTCGCCGCGGCTGGAGAAACGCGCGCAATAAGGCACGAGACGAACCGCAGATGAACACGGATGCACGCGGATGAGTTCAGAGAAACAGTCGTTCTCCGATCCGCGTGAATCCGCGTCCATCCGCGGTTCCGACCGTTCTATATTCCTTCGGTCAACTCTGTGAAATCTGCGTAATCTGCGGATCACTGTTGTTAGTACAAGATTCTCCCATGAAGCGACCCTGGCAAGTCTGGCTGCTGTACGGCGTGTCCATGGCCGTCGCCTTCGGCGCGCTGGCCTGGTTGACCGCAAGCGCGCTGGTGCTCGAGCAGGCCGAGGTCGCGACGCGCGATCGGTCAGTGCGCGAGGAGCGAGTGCGGCTGGCGCTGTGGCGCATGGATACCTGGCTCATGCCGCTGGTGGCCCAGGAGTCGGCCCGTCCCTACAGTGTTTACACCGCTGCAGATGAGGATCCCTTCGCAGAGCCCGTCGGTGCGCCGCAATCGTCTGTTTTGTTCCTGCCGCCGTCGTCGTATGTCCTAGTGAACTTTCAGATCGCCGATGACGGAACGTGGGCCTCGCTGCAGCATCACGAAGGAATCGAGCGAAGTGGCCGGCGTCTTGCAGAGCTGCGGACCTCGATCGACTATCAGGATCTGGTCGCGCAGCTTCCGCGCGAGACGCTGCCGCCGCTAGCCGTCAACCCGGCTCAGACGGCGAGCGCTCCCCACGCCGCCAAGAAACCCAACGCAGACTTTACCAAGCGCCAAAGCATCAATACTTCCAACTTCGCGAGTCAGTTTGCTCAGCAACGGGCGGCGCAGGCCCCGCAGGTCGCCGTGCCGCGCTCCCCCAGTGTGTCGGAAGGATTGACGCGGCCAGTATGGTCGGGCGAGCATCTGCTGCTCGCGCGGCGCGTGACCATCGACGACCGCACCCTCGTGCAGGGCTGCTGGCTTGACTGGCCAAAGCTCGCGCAAGACTTGCGCGGGGAAATCGCGGACCTGATCGATCCGGCCGAGTTGCAGCCCATCCGCGATCCATCCGCCAGCGACGATGCCCGCTCGCTGGCCACCTTGCCAGTGCAGTTGGTTGTTCCGTCCGCGACCGTCGGTCCGCTTGGCCTGACGCCGCTGCGAACCTCGCTCGCCATTGCCTGGGTTGGATCGGCCCTGGCGGCGGCTGCCATTGGCGCGTCGCTGGCCGGCGTGATCGGCTTGAGCCAGCGCCGCGCGGCGTTCGTTTCGGCCGTGACCCACGAACTGCGCACGCCGCTGACGACGTTTCGCATGTATTCCGAGATGCTCGACGAGAATATGATCGCCGACGAAGCCGTGAAAAAAGATTACCTGCACACACTGCGCGTCGAGTCGGACCGGCTGGCGCACCTGGTGGAGAATGTCCTGGCCTATGCGCGGCTCGAGCGCGGGCGTCATGCCGCGGCGCGCGAGCGCGTCACGCTCCATGCGTTGTGGAATCTTGTTCACGCCCATCTGTCCGATCGCGCGAAGCGCTCGGGCATGGAACTGGTCCAGCAGTCGAATGACGGCGACGGTCAGCTTGCTCTGTGGACCGACCCGGCGGCTGTCGAGCAGATTCTGTTCAACCTGGTCGATAACGCCGCCAAGTACGCCTCGCGCTCCGCCGATCGCACGATCGACGTGCAACTGTCGGCCGACGAGCGGAACGTGAGGATTTGCGTTCGCGACCACGGACCCGGCATCGCCCCCGACCGAGTGCGTTACCTATTTCACCCGTTCTCCAAGAGCGCCCAGCAAGCCGCCAACTCGGCCCCCGGCGTCGGCCTTGGCCTGGCCCTGTGCCGCCGTCTAGCCCGCCAACTCGGCGGCGATTTGCGCTACGAACCTCCCAACGGCGTCGGCGCGGCCTTTGTGGTCATCCTGCCGCGCGAGTGAGTGCGTGGCGGGCCCCGACAAAATCAACGTTGCCTCACTGTCGCGCGTTGGTTGCGCGATTTCGAGGTCGACCTGGCCCGCGA
>CAZUPX010001175.1:0-2008 GCA_964622155.1 uncultured Planctomycetaceae bacterium
CCCGTCGTGAACCTGACCGGTGGACCCAATCCGGGGGTGGCGTACCTTCTGGTTGACGAAGCCCTCGTGGGCAAGCCGCCCGAACCCGGAAATTGGCCCTACATGCGACAGGGTGTTATCAGGGCTGGCGACTTGCTTCTCAAATACGTACTCATGATGCACAGCAGAGAACCTGACCCCACTCCCGTCGTGGAAGGTATTCTCATGAACGCGATTCATCACCCGAAAAGCGAGTCGAAGTGACGATGCCGCCGAACCAGCGCGTGCAGCGGACGGTCTCGCGTGTCACGCCGCTTGCTGAAAAGCGCAAGTGGAATTGCCCCGATTTGACGCACACCAAGTTTAGCTGGCAGGCTTGCCAGCAGGAGGTGTGTGGTGGGGAAGAAGCGACGCCGCTTCGATCGGGAGTACAAGGTTGAGGCTGTACGGGCCGCGCTGCGCGGGGATCGCCCGCAAAACGAGGTCGCTCGAGATCTCGGGATCAACAAAGAGACCTTGTACCGATGGGTGCACGAGTTCCGTGATGACGCTTCGCAGTCGTTTCCTGGAAACGGCCGTTTGAAGGATCGCGATCGGGAATTGGAGCAGCTCCGGAACGAGGTGCATCGCCTCGAATCCGAGAACTCCTTTTTAAAAAAAGTCTCCGCGTACTTTGCCAAGAGCCCGCGGTGATGTACGCCCAGATTGAAGAGCATCGTGGGGCGTGTCCGACGCGCTGGATGTGTCGAGCAGCCGGCGTCTCTCATCGCGGCTTCTACAACTGGCGACGACGTCCCGAATCGGTGCGACGGCAATTGGATCGACGCTTGGTCGTCGAGATTCGGGCCAGCTTCGAGCGTAGCGGTCGAGTCTACGGGAGCCCCAGAGTCTTGAAGGACCTTCAAGAGACCGGTTACCGATGCGCACGCAAGCGAATCGCCCGGATCATGAAGGAAAACAGCATCATCGCCTTGCAGCCTCGCCGGTGGAAGGTGACCACGGATTCGAACCACGACTTTCCGGTAAAGGAAAACCTCCTCGACCAGACTTTCACGACTGACGACCCGAATCGGGTGTGGCTCGCGGACATCACCTACATCGCCACTCAGGAAGGCTGGCTTTACCTCGCAGCACTCATGGATCTCTTCTCGCGGAAGATCGTCGGCTGGAACACCAGCGATCACATCAATCGCTTCTTGACCCTTACTGCTCTGGAAAGCGCCCTGACGATTCGCCAGCCGCTGCAAGGGCTCATCCATCATTCGGATCGCGGAGGCCAGTATGCGGCGGACGACTACCAGCGCCGCCTCGCGAGGGCCGGTGCTGTGTCCAGCATGAGCCGGAAAGGCAACTGCTACGACAATGCGCCAATGGAGAGCTTCTTCGGCACGTTGAAGAAGGAACGGATTCACCGAAAGAAGTACTGGAGCCGGGACGAAGCGACCGACGATATCCGGAACTACATCGACGGTTTCTACAATCCGCGTCGTCGCCATTCGGAGCTCGGAGGGATCAGTCCCATTCAGTTCGAGGCACGGGCAAACTAACTTAACTGTGTGTGCTCAAAATCGGGGCAATTCCAACCCGGGTTGGCCTGCCGTCTCGGCCAACGAATCCAACGCGGACGGTGATGCTTTCCGCATCTGCGCCGGAGATTGCGACGATGCCAATAGCTCGGTCTATCCAGCAGCGAGCCAGCTCTGCGATGGAAAGAACAACGACTGCAACGACCCGGGTTGGCCGACGGTTCCAGCGAATGAGGCAGAGTCCGACGGCGACGGGTACACGGCTTGCGGCGGCGACTGCAACGACACCAGCGCAACGACGCACCCCGGCGCGGTGGAGGTGTGCGACGGGTACGACAACGACTGCGATCAGGACTGGGACAACGCGGCGGCATGTGACCGCACGTGCGAAGCGCCAGAGAGGGTCGGCAGCGACTCGCAGATAACGCACCTCCAGCGAAATGCAGGGTCCGCGTCACTGGCATGGAACGGAGCCGATTACGGCGTCGTCTGGCACGACAACA